>CAYFVS010000469.1:0-1651 GCA_964346565.1 uncultured candidatus Brocadiaceae bacterium
GAGGACGCGACCCTGCACAAGCCAGGACCCGATGGCGGAGGACGACATGGACGATAAAACCAGGAAACGGCACGCCGAGGCAACCAAGGACCGGCGGCCAGCCATCGGATACCTGGAGCTCGAAGAGGGCCAGGCCGTGGGACCGAGTGTCCGGGAGATCCGCGAGTACGCCGAGGCCGCGGGCTTCTACCTCACGGACGTCTGCGTGGACACCGTGGAGCGGCCCACGAGGGGCATGGCAGCGCTCGAGCGAGCCTGCCGCAACGGCTACGTCGTGGCCGTCATCACGCCCACCCCCGAGTCCCTGGAGCGCCTGTCCTCGCAGGCGCGGTTCCATCTCGACAAGGACCGGAAGCCCACCACCAACGAACGGTTCGAGACGCACAACCCGGCAGCACCCAAGGCGGAACCCGAAGCACCGGAGGCCGCGGCGGAGTCGGCAGAGGAAGGAGCGGTAGACAATGGGTGACTTCGGTCTTGGAGCTCTCGGTAAGGCGGGGCTCAAGTTCCACGCGAACGCATGGGACAGCACCAACACGGGCGTCGCGGTCGGGGCCGGCGACATGCTGGACCTCATACCCGCCGGCATCCCGCGGATCAAAGCTGGCACCGACAAGAACAACGCCATTCACGGCGTGGGTCTTCAGAAGTCTGACCAGCTCGCCACGAAGGCGTGGCAGGGACCGATCCAGGTCTACCTGGGATACAACAACAACGTACAGCGCCTCTTCGCGTCCCTGTTTGGTACCGAAGCCACCTCGATCCTCACGGCGTCTCAGAGCTTCTCTCACCTGCTCACCTGGAACGAGGAGAACGACGGCATCCACTTCAACTTCGCCGCCACTGACAACCTGGTGGGCCGCGACGTCGCGCACTGCAAGGTGGAGACCATCCAGGTCGTCATCGAGGAAGGCAAGATCGGGATGCTCACCGCGGGGCTCTTGGGCAAGCAGGAGCTCATTGATGACTCGGGCGCCAACACCTTCGCCAACCTCAACACGAACCTGGCGCTGCCCACGGTGCAGCCGCCCAACGAGTACCTCATGCTGCCCGAGGTGGCTGTCCGCATCAACGCTCACTCGGCGGGAGCGCTGGGCAGCGGTGACCTGAAGTACCCCAGCAAGCTCACGCTCAACTGGGCTCGTCAGTACAAGCGGCGGCGCACCACTCAGACCGGCCGGTTCATCGCGGAACCGAAGGGAGGCGCCTTCCGGCTCATCGGCGGCATCCTGGAGTTCACCGAGTGGACCAGCACCACGGACTGGACCTGGCTCGAAGAGGTCACGGAGCTCAAGGCAGACTTCACCGTCACCAGCCCCGACGACATTGGCGCCTCCACCGACAAGTGGCAGCACCTCTACGAGTACCCACTCATCCAGCTCCTGGGAGACCCGCCGGACCTCAACGACCCTGACCTGCTCAAAGTGACCTTCCCGTTCGAGTGCAAGGAGGCCAGCTCGGCGCCCACCGGCATGACCCGCACCGGCCCGAGCGTGACCATCCAGGACGACGCGAGCGGGGACCACCTGAATAACGGAGTGTAACCACATGGCTCAGATGCCACTCGTTGAACTAGTGAAAGTGACCTGGAAGCCCGAGGGCTACGACCCGATCACCTTCTGGGCGGAGCCGTTCGAGCCGGACGAGCTCA
>CAYFVS010000470.1:0-7740 GCA_964346565.1 uncultured candidatus Brocadiaceae bacterium
CTGCACCGCCGAGATAGACAACGTGACGGTGACCGCCGGCGGCTGAGTGACACTTAGATTGACTTCGGCTGAGCTGACAACACCGAGGGCGACCTGGACAGCTACAACGTCTACCGCGACACCGTCCAGATCGCCACGGGCGTCGCTACAAGCAGCTACAGCGACACGGGGCCCAGCGCCTCGACGCAGTACTGCTATACCGTGACCCCGGTTGACACCAGCAACAACGAGTCGGCGGAGTCCAACCAGGACTGCGCGACCACGCTGGCACCCTGACGGCGGCGAACAGAGCACGGCGGGCCAGCACGTCTGGCGACGCGTGGCTCGCCGGAAAGCGGGAGGTAGGAACGGCCCCGGCATGTTGAGCGCATGTCGGGGTCGTTCTGTTCTTCGCAAACGCCGGGCAGCGCGCCAGGAGCCGGGCCGCCGGAATCTCCGTTGACGGTGCCTGGGGGCTGGTGTATCTTACGGAAGGGCCTGAGCAGGTAGAGTGTGCTGCGCGGACCAATCCATTCTCAGGGGGAAGGAGGGGCACGCCATGGACGTCACGCATTACCTGGACGAGCAAGGCGTTGACTACGAGGTGATACCGCACGAGCAGGCGTTCACCGCCCAGGAGGTAGCGGCGGCCGAACACGTGACGGGGCACAAGTTCGCCAAGACGGTCATCGCTATGGCCGGAGACGAGGCGCGGATGCTGGTGCTGCCGGCCAGCCGGCACGTGGACTTCCAGAAGGCGTCCGCCCTGGTCGGTGAGGACCTGGAGATGGCCTCCGAGAAGCAGATGAAGGAGCTGTTCCCCGACTGCGAGATCGGCGCCGAGCCGCCCTTCGGCTCGCAGTACGGCGTGCCGACGTTCGTGGACGAGTCGCTGGCCGAGCGGGACGAGATCGTCTTCCGCGCCGGAACCCATGACAAGACGGTCATGATGAGCTACGACGATTACGCCGCGCTGGAGGAGCCGACCGTCGGCGACCTGGCCACAGCGGAGGGGGAGTGAACCGCCCGCTCAGCCCTCGGAGCGGGCCGCAATCCGCCGGCGGCTGGCCCTGGCGGCGGTCGGACAACCCAGCTTGGTGAACCCGCCCGCAAGGCGCCGCATGACCTCCCGCGTCACCTCCCGCCGGCGGCTGTGGGTGGAAGGGCCCTGTGCGCTGAACGGCTCGCCGAAGTAGAGCTTGATGCGCGCCGGGCGGGGCAGGACTCTTCGCGCCGGCCACCCACGGTGCGCCCCGGCAACCGTAACAGGCACCACAGGCGCCCCGCTGCGCAGGGCCAGCGTCGCCACCCCCTCGTGCGGCGGCCCCAGGAGGCCGTCCGGGCTGCGCACTCCCTCCGGGAAGATGCCCACCAGGTAGCCTGCCTCCAGCGCCTCAAGCATTGCACCGAGCGGCCGGTGGCCGGGCGACTCCTCGCACACCGGGACGGCCTGCAGCAATCTCATCGCCTGCCCCAGCACCGGCAAGCTGTAGTAGAACCGGCCAGCCAGGAAGACGATGCGCCGGTTGACCGCCAGCCCGATTGCCGGTGGGTCGAGGAAGCTCTGGTGGTTGGCCGCCAGGATGGCCGGCCCCTGCGCCGGCACCCGCTCGACGCCCCACCACTCCAGCCGGTGGGCCACGGCGAAGTAGGGGTAGAGCAGCGCGCGTCCCACTCGCTCCGGCCAGGTGCGTCTCAGCGGGTCAATCTCCATCCCACCCCACCTTGTAGATGCAGACCAGGCCGATGAGCACGAACGGCACCTGCACAAGCAGTCCCAGGCGGTAGCCCGCCGTCGGGTGGCCGGCGATACGGACGTCCGCCAGCAGGCCGAACAGCACAGCTCCTATCACCGACAGCTTGTGCCCCACGTTGTAGAGGCCGAAGTACTTGCCGAGCTGCCCCTGTGGGACCAGCTCGACCAGCAGCTTGCGGCCGGCCACCCAGATGCTTGCCAGCCCGTAGCCGCCCAGGATCACGAACACCGGCAGGAAAAGCGCAAAGCGCCGCGCGGCAGCCGAAACCACCAGCGCCACGAGCACACAGCCGCCCGCGCTGAGCATGGTGCGACGGGCGCCGATGGCGTCGGCCACCTTGCCCCCGGCAGCGCCCAGCGCCGCCGCCCCCAGGCTGAATGGTATCAGGTAGAGCATGGCCGTCTGCTTCGTCAGCCCGAACACGTGCACCATGTAGGGAGCGGCCGCGATGATGCCCACGTTCAGCGTGTCCACCAGGAAGAAGTTGCCCACCAGGAACAGCAGCACCCGACGGTCCCGCCCACGCAGGAGCAGGCGCACCGTCACCAGCACGCGCCGCCAGGCCAGCCGGAGGACCGACTGGCCGGCGCGCAGGGGTTTGGCGGCCGGCTTCTCCGGGACCACGGCGAACAGCGGCACGCTGAACAGCAGGAACAGCACCCCCGCCAGCGCGAACAGGGGCCGCAGGGCGTGCGCCGCACCGGCACGTGTGTAGAGGGCCACCACGAGCCAACCCAGCGGCAGCGCGAAGGCCACCCCTGCGTAGCCCAGCCCCACGCCCAGCCCGCTGACCGTCCCCAACCGTCGCCGGGGCGCCAGCATGGGCATCAAGCTGTCGTAGAAGGTCAGCGAGGAGTTGAAGCAGAAGTTGGCCACCAAGAACAGCCCCAGAATCAGCCAGGCGACGTCGGCGAAGCTCACGGCCACGCAACACGCGCAGCAGATCAGCGTCAACACCAGCAGATACCGCTTCGGGCGCCCGGTGCGGTCGGCGACCTCCCCCGCGAAAGGCAGCACAAGGCCACTGGCCAGCAACGACAGCCCCATGGTCAGGAAGGTCCACTTCTCCGCGCCGGTGTATTCCTTCACGTGCAGCGTGATGGCGTAGGACAGGACGAGCGCGGAGTAGATGGTGTTCGCGAAGTCGTAGAACGCCCAGCTCACCGCCCGCCCCCAGCGCACAGTCTGGGGGCCGGCTTCAGGTCTGATCTCTTCCGCGGCGACCTTCGCTGACGGCGTGGCGGCCATGGGCGGCGATTGTAGCCCGCGGAGTTTACGGGCCGCAAGCCCGCCCCGCAGTCGGGAGGCGCCATGAACCTGCACCACGCGGCAGGCGAAGATACGCAGCAAACGGCGCTGCACTTCCCTGCCCATTGAGGGCGGCTCTGCTTTTGACACCCGCCGCGCCCGCTCTTATAGTGTCGCCTTGCCCACAGTAGCGGCAATGCGATAGCTGGGAAGCAGATGACCTGGCGTGCCTTCATCATCGGTCTGCTGGCGGTAGTCCTTATTGCCGCGCTCGCCCCCTACAATGACTGGGACCTGGGCAACACCTACATCACGGGCTGCCACTTCCCGCCCGGACCGTTCTTCCTCCTGCTGGTGCTGACCCTGGGGGCGAACCTTCTGCTGAAACTGGTCAAGAAGGCCTGGGCGCTGCGACAGCCGGAGCTGATGCTGATCTGGTGCATGATGATCGTGGGGTCCACCGTGCCTTCCAGTGGGCTGATGCGGGTGTTCTTCTCGGTGCAGGCGGCGCCGGCCTACTTCACCGGCCAGCCCCACCACTGGCGCGTCATGCAGGAGCTGCCGGACTCGCTGGTGCCGGCGAAGAGGCAGCGGGCGGTCGTGGTGTACAAGTTCTACCAGGGCGTCGAGGAGCCGGGCTGGAAGCTGCTGGTGCGCTACGGAAGGCGCTGGATGCCGTCGGTGGCCCGCTGGCTGGTGTTCGTAATGCTGTTCTACGTGGCCACGTTGTTCCTCGGGGGTATGTTGCGCAAGCAGTGGGTGGAGTCGGAGCGGCTCATCTTCCCACTGGCACGCGTTCCCCTCGAACTGACCGAGGGGAGCGGCAAGGAGGCGCTGCTTCCGCCGCTGGTGCGTGACAAGGCTTTCCTGGTGGGGTTCGTGCTGACGGCGCTTTTCGCGTTCATCCAGGCGGCGCCGGTCATCGCCGGCAAGGACGCCGGCTGGCTGCCCAGCCTGCCCATCGACTCGGTGCTGTACGGAACGCCTCTGGGCAACATGGAGATATGGTCGGCAAACATCTTCCCCCTGGCGGCGGGCATAGGGTTCCTGGTGCCGGCAGACGTGGCGCTGAGCGTGTGGTTCTTCTTCATGTTCACCCGCATGGAGCTGCAGGTCAGCCACTGGATCGGGCGCCCTATGGACGGCAGCTACGGCAAGTGGATGCAATGGCAGCACGCGGGGGCGTTCATCGTGTTCTTCCTGATGATGTTCTGGTCGGCGAGGCGACACCTGATTGCCGTGGCGAAGAAGGCCCTGGGTCTGGACCGTACCATTGATGACTCGGCCGAGCCGATCAGCTACCGAGTGGGTTTCCTGGGATTCCTGCTGGCAATCGGCGGGATGGTGGGCTGGTTCTGGTTCTACGGGATGCGCTGGCTGCCGGCCGTGGCCCTGGTGGCTCTGCTTTTGTGCATCGCGCTGATCCACGCCCGTCTCGTCTCACAGGGGGGCATCTTCTTCACCCAGCACACCTGGAACCCGGTTGCCCTTATGCACGGCATCACGGACGGGCGGGCTTTCGCCGGCGCCGGTGTCGTGGTGGCCCTGATGCAGAACGCCATGCTTACCCAGGACTCCCGCGAGATACTCAGCGGCCACGCGATGAACGCCCTGCGTATCTCAAGCGTGTTCACGAAGGCGAAGCGCCTGTTCCTTCCGATCATGCTGATAGCCCTTGTGGTGGCCATCGCCGTCTCCTCGGTGGCCATGCTCGACACGATTTACCGGGTCGGCGGGGAGAGCGTCCATAACCGCTGGGGTACGGTGGACATGCCCAAGGCCATGGTCGCGGAGGCGGGGCGCATGCTGGAGAACCCCAGCAAGTCCGCCGAGGCCTACTGGTGGCCGCTGGGGCTGGGCGGGGTGGTTATGTTCTTCGTCACGGTCATGCGGGCGCGCTTCTACTGGTGGCCGGTCCACTCGCTGGGCTTTCTGATCGGCAGCACCTGGCCCACGCACAACCTGTGGCTGGGGTTCTTCATAGCGTGGTTCCTGAAGGTGTTCATCATGAAGTTCGGCGGCGGGCACATGCTGAAGACCGCCCGGAGCTTCTTCCTGGGGCTGATCGTCGCGGAGGTCACCGCCATCGGCGTATCAACGCTTCTGGGACTGCTGGCGGGCGTCGAACTCGGTCAGATATACCTGCCCACGTAGCGCCGCCGAGCCGGGCCCCGCGTGGAATGGCGGAGGGGGAGGGATTCGAACCCCCGGCACCGTTGCCGGCCCAGCGGTTCTCAGAACCGATCGCCCGCTAAGGCAAGCGACGGCCAGAAAACGACTTGCGACAACGGCGACTTCTGGTCCGCCGCCTGCTCCGCCAATTACCCCGAGGATCGCCCTGATCTGGCCGAACTGGTTGACGCCTGGGATCGACTCCCTAAGGCCCTGAAGGCCGGCATTCTGGCCATGGTCCGTTCGGCCGACTGACCTCTGCCACAGACGGGCATTCTACCACCGGCCCGCGAGCCCGTCAGGAGCACGTGGCCGGCAACCGTCAAAACCGTCACCGCACGGAATCTCTGGCCCCGTGCCAGCCGCTGCCGCCGCCCCAGTCTGATCACCCCGTGGCTGCCCGGGCCGTGCGCACCCGGCAGACGCCTCCCAGGCCGCCGCCCGGTTGGAGCCCGCCCCCTGCCCCTTCATAGCACCTTCCGCTGCCGTCCGCCGCTTCCGGTTGATGTCTTGCCGCGCGGCCCATCGCCGCCGCAGAACTTGACAACGCGCCGCACAGGCCGCGAACCCGCCACAGATGCAGCGGGCGTAGTTCAGTGGTGGAATGTCAGCTTCCCAAGCTGGAAGTCGGGGGTTCGAATCCCCTCGCCCGCTCCACCGCCATGTACGGACAGGATCCGCCAGGAGTGCCCTACAGCAGCCACCCGCCAAGACTTGTGACCCATGCGGCCAGCCCCCTTTTCCCGCCTGTCTGGCCACGAGATGACGAGAGCGGACAGCAACAGACAGGAGTCAGGGAAGATCTGGGTGAAACAGCGGATGAAGTTCTGGAGGAAGTGGGCTGGGCGTTGCGGCCAATCGTCTGGCCGCCTTCGGCCTCCTATTGGGCTTCGGTCTTCTCCGCCGCAAGGTGGGCCCGCGTCCGAGCCTTGATCAGGTCCCCGGGGAGTGAGAGCGGCGCAGCACACACGCGCACCCTCAACGGATCTCCATCGCCACCAGGGTGACGTCATCGTGAGTCAGCGGGCCCCCGCTGTGTTCGAACAGAGCGCGCAGGACCGCCGACTTGATCTCCGGCAAGGGAGCATCCGCAGCCGTCTGCAGAAGAACCCGAAGGCGGTCCTCCCCGAACAGTTCCCGGTCTACGTCCGGCGTCTCCGTGACGCCGTCCGTGTAGACGAAGAGCCGGTCGCCATGGCTCGCGTGGACCCTTGTCTCACCGTAGACCGAGTCCTCGGCTAACGCCAGGGGATAGGCGTGTCCCGAGCAGGTGCCACTTTTCTCCTCAATGTCCGGCTCCAGGAAGGACCATTTCGCCTGATCTGCTGGTCTCAGAAGAACAGGTGGATGCCCTGCGTAGGCAACCGAAAGGGTCTGTTCGGCGGGCGAATAGGCCACAACCACAGCGGTCGTCATCGCGGTCAGGCCGCGGTCAAAGGCCGACCGGTTGACCTCGGAAAGGATGCGCCCGCTCTCCAAGGCGCAGGGGTGAGCCTCGTGGTCGGCCCCGACGGGATCGCCCGAAGGCGAGCACTCGCACATGTGGGCTTCCAGCGAGTCGTAGATGATCTGGCTCACGTCGGTGATTGCCCGTCCGTGCCCGGCAACGTCCGCGACCGCCAAGCGCACGAGCTTACCGGCGCGACAGACCCCCAGATAGTGAATGTCGCCTCCTTTGCCGCCCTGACACGGGGAGGAGTAGATAGAGGCGATCGCAGGTCCAGCGAGGATCTCGGCATCGACAGTCTGGATTCCGCCCCAGACACCAGCGCAGGCCAGTGCCTGTCTATGCTTTCCGTTGCAGCCATCCCTAGTTCCCATGGTCACTGTGGCTCTCCTTGCATGGCCGTGTCCCGTCGGTCGCCGGCCGGCGCTTGGGCCCTACCACTGCGGCATTCTGCCTGTTGTCGGCCTTGGCGTCGCGCGTGCCCCGGTGGCTGAGACACCGACCCGACCCGGGCGTGCAACACTACCACCCGTTGCGCTCCGGGGCCGTGCCGGCCGCGATGTAGATCATTCCGCCGTACATTTGCTCTACCGAGACGTTGCGCAGATGGCGTTCTACTGATTCCCACGTGCGACGGCTGAAGTAGTCTCGCGTCACCCCGAATGGTCGCGCCAGCCACAGAACGAGTCGGAACAACCACGATGGCAGCCGCTCTGGCTCTTTGCCATCCACGATCACCAGTCGCCCGCCCGGAGCAAGAGCATCAGAGGCCGCTTTGACAACGCGGTCGTACTGCTCCACGTAGCCGAAGACGCCGACCGAAAACACGGCGTTGACTCCTTCAGGGAAGACATACCCGGCGATGTCCGCATGGACCAGCTCGACGTTCTGCCAGCCCGCCCGACGGACGCGCTCCCGCGCTTGGGCCAGCATCTCGGGGCTCAGGTCCACTCCCACCAACCGTCCCTCCGGCCCGACCAGTTCAATGATCAGGGGGAAGTTCAGGCCGGTCCCACATCCGAGTTCGACGACGACGTCGCCAGCCTTCAGGCGCAGCAACTCCAGAGCACGCCGTCGGTAGGCGGCGATCCGGAGCCCGAGAAGCCTGTACAGCCACACCACGTAGTCGTAGTACTT
>CAYFVS010000471.1:0-1701 GCA_964346565.1 uncultured candidatus Brocadiaceae bacterium
CCTCGTCCATGTAGGCCAGGAACCCCAGCCCGTTGTCCTCGGCCTGCTGTGCACGATGCAGCGGCTGGGGTTCCTGGCCTACATGGACGAGGACAACGGGCTGCACCCGTTCGAGGTCAAAGTGGGTCGATGATGCGTGCATCCCGCGTCGACGCCAACCAGCCGGCCATCGTGGCGGCGCTGAAAGGAGTGGGTGCCACGGTGCAGCACCTGCACACGTTGGGCCAGGGTTGCGCCGACCTGTTGGTGGGGTATCGCGGGAGCAATTACTTGCTGGAGGTCAAGGACGGCGACAAGCCGCCCAGCAGGCGCAGGCTGACCGAAGACGAGAAACGCTGGCACGCCGAGTGGCGCGGCCAGGTGGATGTGGTCGAGAATGAGCAAGAGGCGCTGGTGGTGATCGGCGCCGTTAGAGAATGATAAGGGGGAGATCATGGCATTCAAGAAAATGACCAAGCAGACCTACCCGCCCCGCCTGTGGGCGCTGGTGGGCTATCCGGGCAGCGGCAAGAGCACGTTCGCCACGCAGATGGCCGGCCCGGTCCTGGTGGTGGACGCGGATCACCGCTTCGACGAGGTGCTGGACCTGGCCACCGGGCCGGTGTACGAGTTGAGCAATTCGCCTGCGGACAACGTGGACGCCGACCGGATCGCGGCCATCCTGCAGGAGAACATGCCGGGCTCGGGGGTCAAGACGATCGTGGTGGACTCGCTGACGGCCATCATCACGCCCATCGTCACCCAGGCGAGGGTGTACAAGGACGCCGGCCGCGTCAAGAACCTGGCGGCGGCCTTTCGGGTCAAGGCGTTGGCCATGCGCCAGCTCCAAGACGGGGTGACGCGCTGGGGCTGTGATACGTTGTGGATCTATCACCTCAACGACGCCCGCGACGCGAAGGGCAGGGCGCTGACCAGGGCCACGGTGAGCCAAACGGAGCTGGCCAGGCTGACCAGGAGCATCAACCTGCAACTTGAGATCGTCGACGGTGGGAATGGCCGGCGGGGCGTCAAGGTGGTCTGGGCCAGGCGCGGACGGTCGGGGATGACGATATGGGACGATGACATCACAGGATACTGGCAGGGTATGCCAGAGCGGATCGAGGCTGAGGTCTACGACGGCCTGAGCAAGGCCGACCAGGCGGAGATCGAGCAACAGATACCCGACGTTTTCCCCAACGCCGAGACGGCCATCGCCTGGGGAATCGAGCAGGGTGCGTTTGGAGACGACGGGGCCCTGCCTCACGCCCGGAACGCCTACAACAAGCTCAAGCGAGAGCAGCAGCCGCAGACGGCGCGGGAGATGGCGGCATTGTGGGCGGCTGATGTGCGGGGGCGGTTAAAGGCAAACGGCATCGTTGAGTAGAGGCGTGCTAGGGGGAGGACATGGGCGAGGATGACGGCTATTATGCACTTTTGCGGGCGGTGTTCGACCAGGCCCGGGAGGATTTAAATAAGGACAATGGCCATGCGGACAGCGCCATGGCCTTTCTGGACGACCCCTGCCTCGCCTGGCCCTGGTTTGAGGATTGGGTGGATTGCTGGTATTATACGCGCGTGAAGGATAGTCCCTATGACCGCGAGGCGGATCTGGACAAGCGCATCCGCGGAATGGAACGCTGGGGTGCCAGCCGGACGGAGATCGTGCTGGCGTTGTGGGGAACGATCAGTGCCGCGGGCTATGAGCGGGTGGCGCGGGTGTTG
>CAYFVS010000472.1:0-6919 GCA_964346565.1 uncultured candidatus Brocadiaceae bacterium
GGACGCCACGGTGACGGGCACGTTCAGCGGGGACATCTCCGAGAGCGGCTGCTCGGCCGTGACGGACTCCAACGGCGTGGCCGTTGTTGCGAGCACTGTCACGGCGAAGAACGTAACCAACGTCACGTTCTGCGTGGACGACATCACGCACGCCACATTGACCTATAACTCGGCCGACAACGTCGAGACGTGCGACAGCCTGTAGCGCACGTCCGGACGCCGAGAAGCAGGCAGGCCCACGGGCCCATGGGTCCGTGGGCCTTGCTTCCGGCGCGACATCCTGCTCTCAGACGGAGGGTCGCGTTCAGCCGGGCGGCCAGAGGCGGCTCCCCGGATCTGGAGCGCGGTTGCGTTCCTGAGTGCGGGAAGCTGTAATGCTCGGATGCATTGCCGCGAAGTGTGGCAGCCGGGTACAGCGAGCAGGCGACGCTCGGCGCGGGACCACACTGAGCTTCACCTGACGCGCCGCCGCGTCGCTGGCAGCGAGAGGAGCGGAGGGGCCATATGCTGATCTCTCGGGTCCTTCGAACGCGCACGGCGTTCCTGGTGGTGGTAGTGTTGGCAGCGTCCGGGGTGGCATCTCCTGAGGCACGCGTTGATGCGGCCTCTCCGACGGGACCGGAGCTGAAGCGCCTTGTCGAGGCACTCCAGGGCGACAGTGCCGTCGTGCATCGGGAGGCAGCGCGCCGGCTTGCCGAAGCCGGCGAACGGGCCGTAAGCGCCATCGAGGAGGCCCTGGCGGAAGGCGATGCCGAGGCGCGCGCCGCTGTTGCGCGGGGACTCGCCTACATGGACGATGCGGCGGTGCCCGTCCTGATTGAGCTCGTCGAAGACCCCGAGGAGTCGGTGCGCTGGTATGCCGCGCGCTCGCTGGGCGAGCACGGGGCGGAGGCGCGGGCGGCAGTGCCGGCACTGATAGAAGCCCTGGAGGACGAGCACTCGGGAGTGTGCTGTATGGCCGCCGGAAGCCTGGCCAGGATCGGGCCGGCGGAGCGCGTCGTGCCGCCACTGGTGGACCTGCTGGGCCGCGACACGGTGCCGAATGCCCGCGCCTGCGCCGCCGCTGCGCTCGGGATGATCGGGGAACTGCCGGAGCAGGCGATACCGGCCCTGCGGGAAGCACTGCGCTCGGACGACATCCATCTCCGCCTGCAGGCGGTGGGCACCATTGCGGACTTCGGGCCGGACGCCGCCGGGGCCATCCCGGACCTAATGGCGCTGCTGGAGGACGACCCGCACCGACGTCTGGCGACCAAGGTGACCGCCGAACTGGCGCGGATCGGTCCGCCGGCCGTCGAAGCCCTGGTGGATGCCTTCGAGCATGACAGCACCTACGTGAGGCAGGCCGCCGCCGAGGCGTTCCAGTACATGCAGCAGCCCCCTGTCAAGACGCTCACAGAGGCGCTGAAGACGGAGAATCCCCTGCGCCGGCAGGGCGCCGCGAGGGCCCTCGGCTGGGTGGGCCCCGCTGTCGGTGCGGAGGCGGTCGCGGCGCTCGCCGCTGCTCTGCGCGATGAGTCCCCCGCGGTGCGCGCAAGCGCAGCGTGGGCAGTAGGCGCCGCCGGCGCCGGTTCGGCAGAGATCACGCGAGCGCTGCTCGAGGCAGCACAGGACGCCGAAGAGCGCGTTGCCGCCATGGCGCTGAGATCGCTCGCCGCGACTGCTCCCGAGGACCGGAGTGTACAGGACGCCCTCCTGGAGGCGCTGGAACGGGACAGCGCGCTCGTCCGCTCGACCGCGGCCCTGTGTCTCGGCAGGGCGCGGAGCCGGCAGGAACGGGCGGTCGCCGCCCTGGTCCGCGTGCTGAACGACCAGGAACTCGCCGTCAGGCGCGCGGCCATCCTTTCCCTGGTGGAGATCGGGCCGGTCACGGCAGAAGTGATGCCGGCCCTGAGGGATCGGCTGCAGAACGGATGCGCCATCGAGCAGCGCATTACAGCCTTCGGGCTGGGCAGGATGGGCAGCGCCGCCGCGAGCGCCGTGCCGGACCTGTTGCATTGCCTGGACAGCAAAGATGCCATGCTACGACGGGCGGCGGCCGAGGCGCTGGGCAAGATCGGCCCGGCAGCGGGCAAAGCGGCGGACAGGCTTCGGGAAGCGGCACGAGAAGGAGAGTCCTCCGTACGCGCAGCGGCACTGGTGGCGCTGGCGCGGACAGCGCCCGAGGCCGAAGCGACCATGTCAGTGATCGCCGATGCCGCGGCCGATCAGGACCCTGTCCTGCGGGCGGCGGCGTGCAGGGCGCTCGGTGAGATGGGATCCGGAGCACCGGATCGCAGCGCAGCGCTCACGGAAGCCCTGCAGGATGAGTCTCACGTGGTCCGGATGCAGGCGGCCAACTCCCTCGGCTTGTTGGGACCGGAGGCAGCGGGAGCGATCCCGGCCCTGGAGGAAGCCATGGGGGACGAGGAACCGCACGTCCGGTGGGCGGCGACGGAGGCTTATTACAGGGTAAAAGGCGAATCGCCGCTGCACGGCCCGGGCAGGTAGTATGCCCGAAGTGTCGCGGGTGTTCGCGCCTTGCCGCCCATCCGGTGGCCCCCGCGCGCATCAGCGGGCCTGCTGGTCCCCCGCCCACTTGCGTACCCGGCTGACGAGGTCGCGGCGTTCCTCGACCTTGCTGCGGGGGGAGACCTGGTGCTCCCATCCCAGCAGGTCGGCGACGGCCACCGCTGTGCCCTCGGCGATGGTCCAGGGCGCCGCCGGCGGGCCCTCCTCAGTCGTGGTGGCGTCTTCCAGCAGAGGCAGAAGCTCCGATACCATGCCGCGCTCCCGATGGGCGGCGATGTGGCGGACGGCGGTCAGGCGGCCCCCTGGGGGCCTGCTGGTGTCCGTGGCGATCTGGAGCGCCCGGTCGAGGTGCCCGTCGGGGTACACCTTCGCCAGGGCGCGGAGGGCCTCGACGCCGTAACCCTCGTCCACCAGCGCGACCAGCAGGTCGGCAGCGGGTTCGCAGCGAAACCGGCCGACGGCTTCGATCAGCTCGGTCCCCAACAAGCCCACCGCCCGGCGGCGCTGCTCCGGGATGACGTCCGAGAGCACCATGACCTGGAGCGCCCCCGCGTAAAGCGCGTCGCCGAACACGGCCTGCTTCTGCTCTTCGGATATGGACGGGGGCCCCACGCGCCGCAGGGCCTCGAGAATGGCCGGTGCCGCCTCCCGGACTCCGAACTCGCGCAGGCAGTGCGCAGCGGCGGCCGCCACGAACTCGTTTTCGTCCTGCAGCCGCTCGGTCATTGCGTCAAGCACCCGCGGCCGGTCCAGCCCGGCCTGCTCGACGGCGCGTATCGCCGTGTATCGCAGGCCGGGTTCCGCCGACTGCACGGCCGTCAGCAACGTGTCGGCAACCCGCTCGCCCGGCTCGGGCGCGCGCGCCAGCAGGTAGCAGAACACCCGCCGTGTCCGCACCGGCTGTGCGTCGAACTTCTCCAGCAGCTCCCCGACCGGGATCTCCTCCGGTCTGCGCGACAGGATGTAGGCCCCCGCGTCGTTGAGCCGCGTCGAATCGCCATAGAGAAGCTGGGTTATCTCATCCTTCTGCGGCTGCCAGTTCAGCCGACCGATGCAGACCGCGTAGTAGCCGACGATCGGGTTGGACGTCTGCTTCATGAGGGCAATCAGGTCGGGCAAGTGCTGGTCCTCGGCGCGGCGGAACACGTGGCGCCGGGCCCACCAGCACTCCGGGTCGGGTTCGCACTGGTGCAGCCGCCCAATCAGGGCTTCCGTGATCTGGTCGCCGGGGATGCTCTCCAGGGCGGCGTAAGCTTCGCCCGCCCGGATGATCTCGGCCACCGCTCCCTGCGTGATGCCGGCCCGGAAGGAACTGGTGAACGCGGGCGGTGGCGGCGCGACAAGCGAGTCGAGCCGTTCGCGCCAGCCGGCGTCAGTCAGGTCCTCATAGCGCGAGTGAGCGAACTCCCGGTAGGACAGCACGGCGCCGCGGTGGAGCACGGGCTGCTCGTCGGTTCCCAGGATGAGGTAAAGCGCCTCGGGGCGGGCCAGCCCGGCGTGGAGCGCGTCCCGGCCGACGCCGACGAAAGCTCTTTGAACGAACGGGAAATCGTCCTCCGGGTCCAGCCACGAGTCCCCGGCGTAGAGGTGCAGCCGTGCGATCCGCCGGCCGTAGCTGCCGATGAACTCGCCGTCTTCCGGGGTGAGGGCCTCGCCGGCCAGTTGCCTGCCGGCTATCCGCGCCAGCTCGTCGCAGATCCCCGCCAGCTCCCGCAGCAGTGCGGGGACGTCCTCCGGCGTGCTCCGCAGCATGTGCAGCACGCCCAGTTCATCCTCGGTGGGCCGCTCCCCTTCGGCACACTTGCGGCCCAGCGATTCCAGCGGTTCCATCCGCGCGGCGACCTGCCCGGGGGTGGGCAGTTTCTGCTCGCCCACGTATGCCTGCCAGAACCAGCGCAGAGCTTCCTGCTGCTCCGGCGGCGGTTCCCAGCCCTCCCGCGCGGTCCGCTTCGCCATGGCTGCGATCTCCAGCAGCCGGCGCCCTGCGCGCCGGGTGTCCATCGCGCCGGCCAGTGGCAGCTCGGACAGAACCCCTGCCGCCTCCCGGCACAGCTCCGCCAGCGCCGAGAAGAACTCCGGATAGGGCGAGACCGAGCCCCCCGTGTCGGTCAGTATGCGGCCATGGCGGGCTGTGCTCTTGGGTCCCGGGCGGACCCCGTGGGCCTGCTCCAGCCAGCCGCCGAGCTGGGTCCAGAGCTGCCTGTCCGTCCAGACGGATGTCCGCAGGGGCGCCGGCGCTGAGGGGGCAAGGGGCTGCTGAAGCAGCCTGAGGGCCTCGAGAGCCTTCCCGTGCAGGGAGTCCGGCAGCTCGACCGATAGGTCCGAGAGGTCCGCCTGCCCGGTCCCGCTCTCCTCGCCCACCGGTCGGAGCGCCCGCCTACCCGCCTTGGAGGCCAGCGGGCCGACAGTCGTCACGTCGAGCCCGGACGGCAGCACGCGCCCCTTGACCGCCGGCCACGTCGTCAGGCGGAAGAGCAGCTCCGAGGGCAGGCGGCGAGGCGGAAGCAGGCGGAAGCCCCGGATCTCGTCGGCAATCATCGAGTCTCGGAGCCCCCCCGGCGCGCGCCCTATGTTCAGCGCCTGATCGTTGATGACGGGCTCCGGCAGCTTCTGCCGGGCGAGGGCGCGGAACTTCCCCAGCCGCTCCTCGAGCCCGCACTCCGGCAGCGGCTCGCCAAACGCCTCCCGCGCCAGTGCCACGTAGCTCTCGACGTCTCCGCAGTCGGGCGGGCCCACCAGCAGGTCCCCCGGCTCACTCAGCGTGGTCCACATGTCCTTCAGCTCGGCGTCGCTCCAGATGAGCTGTGCCAGCCGGATGGCCCGCGCGGTCTCCGCATCGGACCTGAGCCGGAAGTCGCACAGCGCGTACCACTGACGCGCGGCGTGGCAACCCCCCGGCTCCTCGAAGCGATCCGGAGCCAGCTTCAGTCCGAAGAACAGAACGCGCGTCGGGCAGCACCCGGTCAGCGCGTCCAGCGCCGCTTCCACGTCCGTGCGGACTCCCTCAGGCAGTTCCTCGACCGCCTGCCGGTCCTGCAAGGCCAGGCCGACGGCCGCGAACAGGGCCAGGTCCCGGTATGGGCCTTCCCCATCGGCCTTCTCCAGCGCCGCCTGAGCCAGCCGGCGGGAGAAGTGCCGCAGCAGCTCCGCCTCGGCTGTCTGCATCTGCGCCCGCGCCCAGCCGAGCAGGAACTGGTAGGTGTGCCAGGCCGAATCGGTCGTGATGAACACGGGCATCCCGGCGTCAATATAGGGCGTGAAGATCTGCCTGAAGTTCTCGTCGGTGACCACGAAGCCCTGGCTCAGCAGCAGTTGGCGAGCTTCCTCCGAACCGGCAAAGCGAGAGCCGAACATCACGTCGTCCAGGCTGCGCTTCGCCGCCGACGCCTGGCCGCGGACGGCCCCCCCGAACAGCAGCAGACAAGCGAACACAAGAACCGCACGGCGCATCGCTGCATTCCTCCTGAGGGTGCGCGCTGCAGACGACAAGGCACTCCCGGAGCCGGACAGCCAGCCAGAATGCTACCGGGTGGCCGACCGTCCTTCAAGCAGCCGGGCCGGGGCGCGTGGATGGGCTGCCGGAGCCGAGAAGAAGAGGCTTGCCCCCTGGCCGCTCCTGTGGTAGCATCCCGGACTGTTGTGCAATGGCTCGGGCGAGGGAAGCTGCATCGGGTGACGTTGCCGAAGGCAGCGTCACGTGCAGCTTGGAGGGGGTCCGATGAAGCCAATCCGTCCGCTCCAGCTTGAATGGCTGGAGCCCAGGGTTTTGTTGTCTGTGAGTTCCGAGTTCCTCGCCGGCGCTCTGACCGTTACCACCGACGCCGACGATAGCATCACCATCTCCACGCTGGACGGCAACGTCCTGGTCAATGGCGACAACCCCGGAGGGGCCGCCGATCCCGTTGCCGCCGCTGACGTCGCGTCGCTGCTGATCTCCGCCGACGGCGACTTCGCCAACACGATTGACGTGAGCGGCGTTGGGCCTGAGGAGTTCACGTCCCTGGCGGGCGTCTCCATAGAGGCCGGCGCCGGCGGGGACGAGGTCTTCGGCAGCGCGTTGCCGGACACAGTGACCGGTGGCCCGGGCGACGACGTGCTGTGGGGAGGCGCGGGGGATGATTACCTCGACGGGGGCGACGGCACGGATACGGTGGCCGGCGGCGCGGGCACCGATACCGAACTCGGCGAGGTCTTCCCCGACACCGACTTCACTGGCCTGGCGGGCGACCTCTATGCCTTCCTCGAAGGTCTCCAGGACGCCCTCAACGCCAGCGTCTTCCTGCGGCCCATCCCGCTGATCGGCGACCAGCTCGCCGGGCCGGATTACTCGCTCACCGCCATCCAGCTTGACGATCCCTCCGTCATCGGTCAGTTCATCGCGGGGGCGGACGGCTTCGCCGGAGCCCTG
>CAYFVS010000473.1:0-2623 GCA_964346565.1 uncultured candidatus Brocadiaceae bacterium
AGGCATCCGGCCGGTTCGGCGAACCCATCGTGACAGAGATCGTCCCCGCGGCCACCTTCTACAGGGCCGAGGACTACCACCAGGATTACTACAAGAACCACTCGATCCGATACAAGTACTACAGGTCGAGGTCGGGTCGGGATGATTACCTGGACGAGGTCTGGGGCGAAGACAGGGAGGTGGACCTGTCCGGGGCGGCCGGCCGCAGGTACGCCAGGCCGAGCGACGAGGAGTTGAGGGAGATGCTCACGCCGCTCCAGTACGAAGTCACGCAGCGTGACGGCACGGAGCCGGCGTTCCGGAACAAGTACTGGGACAACAAGGAACCGGGCATCTACGTGGATGTCGTCTCGGGGGAGCCGCTGTTCTCGTCGCTTGACAAGTACGAGTCAGGCACGGGGTGGCCGAGCTTCACAAAGCCGCTGGAACCGGACAACATCGTCGAGAGGCCTGACCGCAGGCTGTTCACGGTGCGCACGGAGGTGCGCAGCAAGCACGCCGACTCGCACCTCGGGCACGTGTTCGAGGACGGGCCGCCTCCCAGCGGCCTGCGCTACTGCATGAACTCAGCGGCCCTGCGGTTCGTTCCCGCGGCCGATCTGGTCGAGGAAGGCTACGGCCAGTACGCGCACCTCTTCGAGGAGCGTTGATCTATCGGCAGCGGCTCGGGCCTGCAGGTCAAGGAGCGCCAGTGTTGCCCGTGGCCCTGATGCGCGGAAGGGGGCTGATGTGCTCGGCCGGGCAGCCGTGGCGCTGCTCAGAAGGATGCCGGCGGCGACAGTGGCCACCCGCGCGGCCGTTGGGGCGCAGGGAGAGCGAACAGGCGGGGGCCGAAGCTCAGCGGCGAGACCTCTGCCTGTCCAGCGGAAGGTCCCGCGAACCGGTGGTATGGGAAGGACGAGAGATGGTGCCTGACCGGTACGTCTGGCTGTTCTGGTCGAGCCTGTTCCTGGTGCCCTGGGCGGGCCTGTACCTTGCATCCCCCGCTCAGCGGCGGCCCATGGTCTGGGCCAGTATCTTCACAGCGCCGCTCGGCCTCACCGAGCCGCTGTTCGTGCCGGAGTACTGGGACCCGCCGAGCCTGTTCAACCTGGCGCAGACGACGGGCTTCGACGTCGAGAGCCTGATCTTCTGCTTCGGCATCGGGGGCGTTGGTTCGGTTCTCTACAACGTTCTTACCGGACGGAGCGAGCATCCGGTGCCTGAGTCCGAGAAACGCAGGCCGCTGCATCGTCACCACTACCTGGCCCTCGCCTCGCCCTTCGTGGCTTTCCTGGCACTGGTGTGGTTCCCCTGGAACGCCATCTATCCGGCCATCATTGCCATGTGCGTGGGGGCGGTGGCGACAGCGCTCTGCCGTCCGGACCTGAAGCGCAAGACCTGGGTTGGCGGGCTGCTGTTTCTCGGCTACTACCTGGTGTTTCTCCTCGGCCTGAAGGTGACGGCGCCCGGCTACGTCGAACGGGTCTGGAACCACGAGGCGCTCAGCGGCCTGCACGTCCTGGGCATGCCCGTCGAGGAGTTCCTGTTTGCCGCCGGCTTCGGCATGTACTGGTCCGGCGTGTACGAGCACTTCACGTGGCGCAGACCGGGCGGGGAAAGGGGGGCAGAGGCATGACCCGCACGCTCAGGATGGTGATCGGTTGCGTGTTGCCGCTGCTGCTGATCTTCGTGCTGCCGCTGTTCGGCATCAGCGGAGGCGTCGGCCTCTTCGTTCTCATCGTGCTGATGTTCGGCTGCCATCTCATGATGACGGGCGGCCACGAGGCCGGTCACGAGGAGCAACCAGCCGGTTCACAAGGGGAGGGACATCATGAATCGCCTTAGCGTCAGACGGTTGGGGCTGGGCCTGGGCGCGGCAAGCGCCCTGCTTTACCTCGGATGTGTCTTCATCATGCTGACCGCCCCGAAGGAGGTGGTCATCCGGTTCTTCAACAGTCTCCTGCATGGCTGGGACGTGACACCCATCATGCGCTGGGACATGCCCTGGACGGAAGCCGTGATCGGCGTGCTGGAGATCTTCATCCTCGGCTGGCTGTTCGGGGCCGTGGTGGGCGTGTTCTACAACCTGGGGCTTGCCAAGGGGGATTAGGCCATGCACCAGCAAGGATACGCCTACGGTGCCTGGGGGCTGGTGGTGACGATGGTCCTGATTGCCTTGTTCTTCATCGCGAAGTTCCTGCCGACGCGAACCAGGATCGCAAAACGCTCCAACGGCGCGTTGATAGCCTTCATCGTTGCGCTGTTCACGGAGATGTACGGATTCCCGCTCACAATCTACTTCCTGACGCACTTCGTCGGCATCAAGATCCCGCTCGACCACATCAGCGGCCATCTGCTTGGGGACCTGATCACGTATCTCGGTCTGGGCAACGGGTGGTTCATCGTGATGCTGGTCAGCAACGTCCTGATCGTCCTGGGCATCTTGCTCGTTGCCGCCGGCTGGGAGCTTGTCCATCGGTCGGAGGGCGAGTTCGTGACCACAGGTGTCTACCGCTACATGCGGCACCCCCAGTACACCGGTATCTACGTCATCACGCTCGGCTTCATGAGCCAGTGGCCGACTCTGACCACGCTGATCCTCTGGCCGTTCGTGATCGTGATGTATTACCGGCTGGCGCGC
>CAYFVS010000474.1:0-1648 GCA_964346565.1 uncultured candidatus Brocadiaceae bacterium
GGCAGTAGGCGTGTTCGGCTACTTCGGGGGCGGGTACGGCGTGATCTTCCCCGCGACGATGGTGCCCTACGCGCTTGGGCTACTGCTGATGACGACCTACCCGCGGGAGCTGGACGGGCGAACGCACCGCACCGGCGTGCTCCGTCAGATGCTCCGCCACACGGCGGACAGCTTCAAGTCCCTGTGGCGGGTGGAGCAACTGAGCCGTATGGTGGCCAACGAGTCGGTCTTCGAGGCGTCCTTCAGGGTGGCGAAGGACTACCTGCAGCCCATCGTAAGGACTGCGGCGCTGGCACTCCCCGTCTTCGCGGCGACCCGGGGGGAGCAGCGGCGGGTGTTCCTGGTGATTGGGATGACCTACTTCATCATCCACATGAACAGCTTCGTCAGCAGTCGGATGAGCGGCCGGCTGGCGGGAGACCAGGAGCGACCGGAGCGCATGCTGAACGGCCTATTCTGGGCCTTCGCGTGCGTGTTCTGCCTGGCGGGGGCGCTTTACGGGCTTGAGCTGGCGTGGCCGGCAGTGCTGGTGCTTCTCTTCCTCTACACGCTCTATAACCTCCGCAAGCCCATGGTGGTGGGCTTCCTGAGCGACCGCATCCCCGGCCAGCAGCGGGCGACGGTGCTTTCGGTGCAGTCTCAGCTTCGGGCCATCTTCGCGGCCGTTCTGGCGCCGTTGTTCGGGTGGGTGGCGGACCACCCGAGGCTGGGGGTCCCGTGGGCGTTCCTGCTGGGCGGGGCGGCGCTGTTCGTCCTCGGCCTGCTGCTGCGGCTACGCCAGGGCGCATCGGCGCCGGTGGCGGAGGCCGATGAGTCATAGGTCGTCCGCGTCGGCTGCGTCCTCGGACCCCTGCTCCGGCTGTTCGGGCAGCCAGCAGGCCAGCACGTCCTGCGCGGCCCCGGCCCGGCGCCACAGGTTCACAGCCTCCTCGCGCAGCTCCGCCAGCAGGTCGGGGCGGGACGCCGCAACGTCGTCCAACTGCCCCGGGTCGTCCTCCAGGTCAAACAACAGGTCTCCCTCCCCTTCGCGCCGTGCAACCCTCTTCGCGAAGCCATCCACCGCCCGGTCCACTGCCTCGACCTCCTGGTCCTCCTCCGCTCTGGGCCGGAGCACGGCGGACCACCGGCTGCGCGTGACTGTCGCGCAGGCGGTCGCGCTGCCCAGGAACGGGGTGCTGACGGCGAACTCACGCGCGCTGTCTTCGCCCCCCTGGAGAGCATCAACGAAGGAGACCCCGTCCACGACATCGGGCACGTCGGCGCCGGCCAGCTCCAGCATCGTCGGCATGAGGTCCATCGGCTGGACCACCGCCTTGCGGGCGCCCGCCTCCACATCGGGCGCGCGCACGATGAGGGGGATGTGGCATATCTCCTCATAGAGCGGCACGTAGCTCATCTTCGCCCCTTCTATCAGGCTCTTGCCCATGATGCCGTGCTCGCCGTGCAGGAAGCCGTGGTCGGTGCTCAGGACCACCATCGTGTCCCGCAGCAGGCTCAGGTCCTCCAGCTTCTCGAGCAGCCGCCCCACCCACCTGTCAACGAGCGTCACCTCGGCGGCGTAGAGCGAACGGACGTGCTCCAGCTCCCGCCGCGTCAGGAACTCCGCTTGGGCGTAGCGCGGATAGTCCACGGACTCGCCCTGGTAGAG
>CAYFVS010000475.1:0-8369 GCA_964346565.1 uncultured candidatus Brocadiaceae bacterium
TGCATGTCCGCCGATCCCCTGGGCACGGCGCGGGGGGCGCCCGGCGCGCCGTCGGCCCGCTACTGGGGCCCCGGCCCGGTCCGACCGGAGCGTCATGCCCCGCGCGTGCTGCCGCGCCCGGGAGAGCCGCTGACCCTGGCCCACTGCGTTTACCTGGCGCTGCGCAACAACCCGCAGGCGGTCATCTCCTGGCAGACCGCCCGGTCCTCGGCCGCCGCCGTGGGGCAGGCCCGCGGGCTGCTGCTGCCTCAGTTGGATTTCACCGCAGACGCCGAGCGGCGCCAGTTGCAGGTGCTCACCGAGGTGGAGGACGTGTTCCTGCGCACGACCTACGGCGCGTCGTTCGGCGTGCGGCAGGTGCTGCTGGACGGCGGCGCGCGGCGGGCCGCGCTGAGGGCCGCGCAGAAGGACCTGCGCGTGGCCGACTTCCTGCACAACTCGACCCTTCTGGACGTGGCCCTCGACACGGAGGTGGCCTACTACCGGCTGCTGGCCGCCCGGTCACTGCTGGAGGTGGCGCAGGACACCGTTGAGCAGCGCGCGCGGCACCTGGAACTGGCCCGAAGCAGGCGGCGGGCCGGCATGGGGCGGGACGTGGAGGTCTATCAGGCCCGCGCCGAGCACGCCGACGCTGCGCTGTCTCTGGTGCAGGCGCGCAGCGAGGTGCGGGTCGCCCGCGGACGGCTGGCCTCAGCGATGGGACTGCCGCTCGGCTACGAGTTCGAGGTTGAGCCCATCCCGGTGGAGGCGACGGCCGCGGAGCGGGAGGAAGTCGAGCAACTCCTGGTGGAAGCGGCCGAGAAGCGCCCCCGGCTGCGGGCAGCGGCCGCCGAGGTCATGCGCCGGCGCGAGCATTTGCGCCTCCGCCGCGCCGGCCGATGGCCGGGGGTCTCCGCCGAGGGTTCGTACGGCTGGCGCGACGCGCACCTGTTGCCGGAGGAGCGCAAGGAGTGGACCCTGGGGCTGTACCTGCGGCTGCCTCTGTTCACCGGCTACCGCACCACATACGCCATCCGCCGGGCTGAAGCGGAACTGGACCGGGCCATCGCCTCCTATCACGAGGAACTCCGGGGGGCGGAGCTACAGATCTGGGAGGTATACTCCGAGCTGGTGCGGGCGGAAGAGGCCCTCGAGGCCGCCGCCGCGTTCGTGGACAGCGCCGAGAGGAGCCTTAGCGCCGTGGAGAACGCCTACCAGGCCGGCAAGGCCACCATAGTGGAGCTGATTGACGCCCAGACGACCCTGACCCGCGCCCGCAACCGCCGCGCCACGGCGCGGCTGGACTGGCACACCGCCATAGCCCGGCTCGAACGCCAGGTTGGCAGAAGTTGGGACCGCCAGGCGCCCCGGGAGCCCCCCGAGGCGGCGGAGCCGGGCGGGCACAGTGCAGAATGAGGAGCTCTCGGTGCGCCGGCTCGCCAGGAAAATCGGCATCGCGCTGCTGTATGCCGCGATCCTCGGTGTGATGCTCTACGTGGCTCTCTTCCGCTTTCTGAGGAGCTGCGGCCAGTTCGTGCGCTGAACCCCTGCGGCGACGGCAGGGCGGCTGCGGGCGGCGCCCCTGTCTTGACCTTGGGTTGCCGCTCAGTTATACTGCTGAACCGAAAGCAGGGAAGCATTGCGCACTCCCGCAACGCGGTCTCTGCCGCCGGAACGAACCGTGAGCGTGACGACAATCCACTCACCCAGCCGAGGATGGGCAAACCGATGAGAGCATTCAGCCCCCAGGATCGGGCCTCCTCTGCCCGGCGCACAACGCTGTCCCTTGAGGCCCTCGAGCCGCGCGTGATGCTGTCAGCCGACGGCATGACGGAGCTGGCGATAGCGCCCGAATGGTTCGAATCGCTGCCGGAGACGGTCAGCAGCCGCCTTGTAGAGTGCTTCGGGACGCGGGAGATAGACTGGCAGGGCCAGACGGTGGAGGTCCTGCAGGACCACTGGCTGGTGCAGTTCAGCGCGGATGCTGTGCAGGGGATAGCTTCGGTGGCCGAGGTCGCGTCCCTGCTCACGCCGGACGTGCCCTTCGAGGTCGTCAGCGGCCTGGGGGGGATTGGCCAGGTACTGATCCGCACCGGCGGCGCCAGCGTGGCCGCCGTGGACGCATGGCTGGCTCAGAACCCGGACGTTGCGCTCTACGCCCCGGATCAGTTCATCGAGGTACAGGCTGCACCGACTGATCCGCTTTATGAGCAGCTCTGGGGGATGGAGAACATAGGCCAGAAGGACGGTGTCCTGGATGCCGATATCGACGCGACCGAGGCATGGGACCTGCAAACCGACGGGTCCGGTGTCGTCGTGGCCGTCTTTGACACCGGAGTGGACTACACCCACGAGGACCTGGCCGGCAACATGTGGATCAACGCCGCGGAATATGGCGGGTTGTTGGGCGTGGACGACGACGGCAACGGCTTCGTTGATGATATCTACGGATACGATTTCTACGCCGACGAAGGCGACCCGATGGACGAGAGCGGGCACGGCACGCACGTGTCCGGCACCATCGGGGCGGTGGCCAATAACGGGGTCGGCGTGGCCGGCGTCTGCTGGGATGCCTCCATCATGGCGGTGCGCATGCTGGGTCCTGACGGCGGCGGCGAGATCGCCGATGCGATTGCGGCCTTCAACTACGTCACCATGATGAAGCAGGAGTACGACGACGGCTCCGGCGACGGGACGCCCGGGGCCGACGTGCGTGTCGCGAACCTTAGCTGGGGTGGATACGGTTTCGCTCCGCCCCTCGAAGCCGCCGTGGCTTCCAGTGGTGCTGCCGGGATACTGAGCGTCGCGTCTGCGGGAAACGCCCATTGGAACAACGACTGGTTCCCACACATTCCCTCCAGCTTCGACCTGGACTGCATCATCAGCGTCGCCGCAACCGACCGGAACGACGAGCTGGCGGACGTCTACATCTGGGATGATCTGGAACAGGATTGGGTTTGGTGGTGGGGCAGCAACTACGGGTTCGAGTCGGTGGACCTGGCCGCACCCGGCGTGGGTATCCTCAGCACCACGCCGCCCGGCGTGACGGGCCAGAGCTACGGGTTCATGGGTGGCACCAGCATGGCGACGCCCCACGTGGCGGGGGCGGCGGCGCTGGCGTGGTCCTACTTCCCGGGGGCCACCATGCAGCAGGTGCGCGGGGCGATACTGGGTGGCGCAGAGCGGCTGCCCAGCCTGCAGGGCCTGGTGGCCACGGAGGGCCGACTTGACGTGCGCGCCACCCTCGAGAGAGTCCTCTACGCCAATCCCCAGTTCATCCAGGTGGACAGCCTGAGTTCGGGCGGCGCGACGGTCACCGTCTTCGACGCCCGCGGGCGTGTGGACGTCTGGAGCGGGGACGTGGGCGTGGGCTTCTCCGGCAGCCGGGTGGACTCCATCTCGGTGGGCGGCTCGGGCAGCGGCATCGGCCTGACCATTTCCGGGGCCTCCTCGGTGGGCAGCATCACCGACTCCCGCTCCGTCTCCGGCCCCTTCCAGTTCATTGCATCCGATTCCAGCATCGGGGGTATCTCCCTGAAGGGCGGCCTGGGCACTGCCTTGCTGAACGGGTCGTCTTTGGGTGGCATCACCTTCCCGTGGGACATAGACGGTGACTTCAACACCAAGGACGCCAGCTCCATCTACACGGAAGGCTACCTGGGCCACGTGTCCCTGGGCGGTGCCTTGAGCGGAGACGTCTGGATCGGCGCCGCCGACGGCAGCGGCTATGCGCTCAGAAGCCTGACCGTCAGCAACGGAGGGTTCTACGGAGACCTGGAAGTGCCCGGCCATGCCGGCCCCATCAGCATCGGCGGCGACATAGACGGGAAGGTCTGGGGCTCGGGCGTACAGATCAGCGGCAATGCCGGCAACATGAGCGCGGACGGGGGCGTGTACGTGCCGGTTACGGTGAGCGGCAATCTGGCCGGCCTTGAGCTAGGCTGGGATCTGGTGGCGGACTTCGACGTGGGGGGCGCCTGCGGAGCGGTCGACATCGAGTGGTTCATCTTCGGCGACCTCACCGTGGGCGGTGACGTGCCGCAGTTGCGTGTCGCCGGCGGCGTATTATTTGGCATGGTTGATATCGGCGGCGATCTGGATACCGCCTCTGTGGGGATGATCCTTGGTGATCCGATTTTTGTGTCGGGGCGTGCTCGCTTTGGGGTGGGCGGCACGCTGGGCACGCTCGACGTGGACTGGGACGTGATAGGTGCGACCGTGCTCGCCCGCCACATAGGAACGGTGACCGTCGGCGGGTATCTGGAGTCCTCCTGGTTGCTGGCCGGGGCCGACCTGGGCGATGACTGGGACCTGGGCGGGACCGGCAGCAACGCGGACACCTGGCTGCCCGGCACCATCGAGCAGGTTACCATCGGCCAGGACTTCACCGGCTCGCTGATCGGCGCGGGTCTGATGCCCGTCTTCGGCGCGCTGGACCTGGAGGCGATGTGGCTTACCGAGTCTTTCCTCTACGGCTCCAGCATCGGCAACGTGGATTACTTCGCCAACTACACCGCCACAGCGGTCGGCACGGGCATCGGGAGCTACGAGGTGGGCAGCGTGACCCGGCAGGGCCACATCGTCCTGGGGCTGGCGACCAACGTCTACGACAAGGACGGCCCGGTTCAGCCGGCGCCGTTCTTGGCATGACGAGCGAGGCCTTCCAGTCGAGAACGGCACTGCATGTCCCCGCGGACGGCTCAGGTCAGAGGGCGTTCTGCCGCGTGAAGTGGATGATATCGCCCAGGTCCGCGTAGGCCACGCAGACGCAGGTGTCCGCCGCGCCGTAGTAGAGCGTCAGCTCTCCGCTCTCCTCATCCACCAGCGCGGCGCACGGGAAGACGACGTTCGGCACGTTGCCCACCCGCTCGTAATCCTCCTCGGGCCGCAGCAGATATCGCCCCGTGCGGCAGATGACCTTCCAGGGCTCCTCCAGGTCCAGCAGTGCCGCGCCCGCCGAGTAGACGTACCCGTTGCAGGTGGTCAGGACGCCGTGGTAGATCAGAAGCCAGCCCTCGTCCGTCTCGATGGGGACGGGCCCGGCCCCCACCTTGGTTGACTGCCATCCGCCTGCCGGCCCGAACACGAACCGATGCCGCCCCCAGTGGACCAGGTCCTCGCTCTGGCAGACGAAGATGTCCCCGAACGGTGTGTGCCCCCGATCGCTCGGCCGGTGCAGCAGCAGGTACTTCCCGCCGATGCGGCGCGGGAACAGCACGCCGTTGCGGTTGTAGGGCGGGACGGGGTTGCAGATGAAACGGAAGCTCTCGAAGTCGGCCGTCTCCGCCAGCGCCAGGGTCGCCCCGTGATAGGGGGCGCACCAGACGACGAAGTAACGTCCCTCCACCTCGATGATGCGCGGGTCGTAGCCGCCGGGGCGCATCTGGATGTCCGCCTCGCCGAAGTCGAGGGTCAGCGGCTCCGGCTCTATCTGCCAGTTCAGGGCGTCGTCGCTCCAGCCCACGTGCAGCCACTGTTCGCAGGTCTGGTGGTCAACGCGGAATACGCCCGCGTAGCGGTCGTCGAAGGGCACGACGGCGCTGTTGTAGATGCTGTCGGCGGCCGGCACGGCGTCCGGCCCGACGATCGGGTTGCCTTCGTAGCGGCGGAACACGTCGTCAGTTGCCATGGGCGGCGCTCCTGAGGAGAACGTAGCACGGGAGGCCCGGCAAGGAGTGCGGCCCGACCTCCTGCTTGCGGGCTCCTTGACCGGTCGATCAGGTGAGCGGCAGACCGCAGGCGAGAGGGCTTAGTGTAATGACAAGCCCCCGGCGAAGGCAAAGCCGTGTGCCGTTCTCACCTGTTCTCCTGCTCTGTCCCGCCGGAGGCGGGACTGGTGGGTAGGGCCGGATTTGAACCGGCGACACCGGGATTTTCAGTCCCGTGCTCTACCACCTGAGCTACCTACCCCCGGTGCAGACCGATTCTATGCCGGGCCGGGGGGCGTGTCAAGCGTTTTGGCCGCCGGCCAGGGCCTGGCGCAGCATCTGGCGGGCGCGCTCGAGGGCCTCCTCGACTCTCTCCACGGCCGAGCCGCCCGCCTGGGCCAGGTCGTCCCGTCCGCCGCCTCCGCCGCCGACGATGCTTGCGGCCTCCCGGGCGATCTCGCGCGCGCTCAGACCGCGCTTCACCAGGTCCTGCGACAGGCCCACCACCAGAGCGACGCTGCCCCCCTCGACGGAGGCCAGCACGCAGGCGGTCGCCTCGTTCTCCCGCCGCAGCACGTCCGCCGCGCTGCGCAGCTCCGCGTGTCCGCCGGGCATCGTAGCCACGACCATCTGTGCGTCACCGCAAGGCTCGGCCTGGTCCGCCAGGCTCCCGCCGGCTATGCTGCGGGCGGCGCGTTTGCGTTCCTGCTGGAGCTGCTTGTCCAGGGAGCGTATCTGCTCCAGCACCTCCTCCGCCCGCCGCAGCAGGTCGGCCTCCTGGGTGTTCAGGGCGTCGCACAGGCGGGATATCTGCTCCTCGCGCTCGCGCAGCCTGTCCAGGGTGTTCATGCCCGTGACGGCCTCGATGCGCCGCACGCCGCCGGCCACGCTGCTCTCCCGCGTGATGCGCAGCAGGCCCACTTCGCCGGTACGCTCGCAGTGGGTGCCGCCGCACAGTTCGCGGCTGTAGTTGCCGATGCTCACCACGCGCACGATGTCGCCGTACTTCTCCCCAAACAGGGCCATGGCCCCCGCCTCCCGGGCCTCGCTCAGGCTCATGCGGGCGCTGTTGACGGGCTCGTCTTCCAGCACGCGCCGGTTGACCAGGTCCTCCACCTTGCGCAGGTTCTCCGGGCCCACCTCCGTGGGGTGGGAGAAGTCGAACCGCAGCCGATCCGCGCTGACGTGGGAGCCGCTCTGGCGCGCGTGCTCGCCCAGCACCTCGCGCAGGGCGTGGTGCAGCAAGTGGGTGGCCGTGTGGTTGCGCGCCGTCGCCATCCGCAGGTCCCTGTCAACGCGGCAGACCACGCCATCGCCGACGCTCAGGGAGCCTTCCTCCATCCGCCCCCGGTGCAGGAAGAAGCCTTTCTCCCGGTACACGCCCTCGAAGTGGAACTCCGCCTGCGCGCCCTCGTCGGCCAGGATCCAGCCCCGGTCGCCCACCTGCCCGCCCGCCTCCCCGTAGGCCGGCGTGCGGTCCAGCACCAGCGACGCCTTCTGGCCCTCCTCCAGGCTCTCGACCAGCTCGTCCTCCACGATAATGCCCACCACCTCCCCCACGCTCTCCAGCGTGCTGTAGCCGGTGAACTCCGTCTCATCGGCCTGCTTGCGGAGCCGGGCCAGCGGGCCGGCCACGAAGACGCCTTCCTCGAACTGCGACGCCTGCTTCGAGAGCGACTGGTGCTGTTCCATCTGGCGCAGGAATCCCTGCATGTCCACCGTCATGCCCTCGTCGGCCAGGATGGACTCGGTCATCTCGACCGGGAAGCCGTAGGTCTGGTAGAGGTCGAACACCTCCTTACCACGCAGCACCGTGGCCCGCTGCCGTTTCAGATTGGCCACGTGCTCGGCCAGCACGTGCGATCCGCGCCGGACGCTCTTCTGGAACGCCTTCTCCTCCTCGCCGATCACGGTCTCGATGTGCGAGCGGCTCTCCGCCAGTTCGGGGTAGGGGTCGCGGAACGTCCCGATGACCGGGGCGATCAGGCGCGTCATGAACGGCTCATCCACTCCGAGCTGGAAGGCCTCCCTGACCGCCCGCCTCAGCAGCCGGCGCACCACGTAGCCGCGCTCCTCGTTGCTCGGGATGACGCCGTCGGCGATGCAGAAGATGACGGCGCGCGCGTGGTCCGCGATCCGACGCATGCGGCGCAGCCTGGCGGTGTCCCCCTCCGCCGGGGTGCCGCACACGTCGGCGATGGTGCTCATGACGGGTGCGAAGATGTCGATGTCGAAGCTGGTCTTGACGCCCTGCATGACCGCGGCCAGGCGCTCCAGGCCGAGGCCGGTGTCGATGTTCTGCATGGGCAAGGGGTCCAGTACCCCGCCCTCCTTTCGGTCGTACTGCTGGAAGACCAGGTTGTAGAGCTCCGTGTACCGGCCGCAGTCGCAGCACGGGTCGCAGGAGGGCTTGCCACAGCCCTCGCCGGAGTCGTGGTGTATCTCGCTGCACGGCCCGCAGGGCCCGTTGGGCCCCTCGGTGCGAGCGTTCTCGGGCCAGAAGTTCTCGTCCTCGCCGAACCGGAAGATCCTCTCGTCCCCGAAGCCTGTGACGTCCTTCCAGATTCCCGCCGCCTCGTCGTCCTCCTCGAAGATCGTCACCACCATCTGCTCGGGCGGAATGCCCATATCCTCCACCATGAACTGCCAGGCCCACTCGGCCGCCTCGCGCTTGAAGTAGTCGCCGAAGGAGAAGTTGCCCAGCATCTCGAAGAACGTGTGGTGGTAGGAGGTTCTGCCCAC
>CAYFVS010000476.1:0-1532 GCA_964346565.1 uncultured candidatus Brocadiaceae bacterium
TGATCTGCTACGATCGCGAGTTCCCCGAGAGCGCGCGGATCCTCATGCTCCAGGGCGCCGAGATCATACTTACCCCCAACGCCTGCGACCTGGAGCAACACCGCATCGGGCAGTTCGCGGCGCGGGCCTATGAGAACATGGTCGGCGTGGCCATGGCGAACTACCCGCCACCGAAGGCCAACGGACACTCGGTCGCGTTCGACGCTGTTGCCTTCGCCAGCGAGGGCGGATCGCAGGACACCTTGCTGGTGGAGGCCGGCCCGCACGAAGGCGTCTACCTCGCGACGTTCGACCTGGGTGGACTCCGCGCCTACCGCGAGCGCCAGCCGTGGGGCAACGCATACCGCAAGCCGGGGCGCTACGGCCTGCTCACCTCCGCGCGCGTTGACCCGCCCTTCGTCAGGCCCGACGCGCGGCGGTAGAGAGCCGCCCACGAAGAGGGACTCAGCGCGTGAGCGTGCACGGCGCCGCCCGATAGCGTACAATGGGCGAACGAGCCGACCGTACCGCGCTCATCCACCGTCCTTTCTGGTCGGCATGACGGACGTCCTACAGACCATCGGGCGGCTGCCCGCGGTGCGGGAGCTGCCCGCCCTCCTGCGGGAGTGCGGGAGGGTCAGTGTCGTCGGCACAGCCGGCAGCGGCGCCCCCCTGGTGACCGCCCGGCTGACGGGGATGGTGCGTACCCGCCTGCTGGTGGTCTGCTCCGGGATGGAGGAAGCCGAGGACTTCGCCGAGGACGTGAACCTGCTGCGGGAGGGGGCAGCCTGCTGCTTCCCGGCCCTCGAGGTGCTGCCCGGCGACCTGGAGGAGCCCAACGAAGCCATCCAGCGGGCGCGGCTGGCCGTGCTGCGGCACCTGGCCTTCGGCGACACACCGGACAGCGGCGGGGAGCTTGCCGAAGCCGTTTACCTTGAGCCCGGCGCCCGCACGCGCGCCGTGGTCACCTCCGTGCGCGCGCTGATGCAGCCCACCCGATCGGCGGCGGAGCTGCGGACCGGCTCCCGCGCCGTGTCAGTCGGCCAGGAAGCAACGCCGGCCGAGCTGGTAACCTGGTTGGTGGACAACGGTTACGCCAGCGTCCCCCAGGTGCGCGCGCCGGGCCAGTACTGCCTGCGGGGCGGCATCCTGGACGCCTACTCCCACGGCGCCCTCCAGCCGGTGCGGGTGGAGTTCTTCGGCGACGAGGTGGACTCGATCCGCACCTTCGCGCCCGGCACGCAACTGTCCACCGGGCGCGTGGAGGCCTGCCAGTTCACCATCAGCGAGCACCCGGCCGAAGTGGGGCGTGGCGCCCGTGGCAGCCTCCTCTCCTACCTCGAGGAGGACTGCCTGATCATCGTGGCCGAGCCGGACGGCGTTTTGCAGCGGGCGGAAGTCATCTACGAGCAGACCGAGCAGAGGTCACTGCTCACGGCGCCCGATGAGTTGGAGCAGCTGCTGTCCGCCCGGCCGCGCGTGGACTTCATCGCGCAGGAGCCCGAGGGCGAGCCGCCCGTGGCCCCCCGCGTTGAGCTGAGCATCGAGCGGCG
>CAYFVS010000477.1:0-13470 GCA_964346565.1 uncultured candidatus Brocadiaceae bacterium
TGGATCTGCCGCAGGTCATGACCGAGCGGGGGCGCCACCGCATGGCACCGGTGCGGGTCAGCAGCGGGTTCCCCTTCGGCCTGACACAGGCCAACCTGTGGGCCGAGCCCGAGGAGCAGGTGCTCGTCCTGCCCCGGCTGGGGCGGATTGACGAAGAGGAGTTCTCCCGGCAGTTCGGCGGCACCGCCAGGTGGCTGACGCGAATACGCCGAAAGGACGAACACGGCGAGTTCCGCTCTCTGCGGGAGTACCAGCCGGGGGACGACCCTCGGCAGATACACTGGCGGACCAGCGCCCGGCTGCGCAAGCTGCACGTGCGGGAGTTCGAGAAGCTGGAGGCCCAGAGCGTCCTCATCCTGCTGGACGCCTCGCGGCCGCATGGGCCGGGCAGGCAGCAGGCGGAACACCGCAAGCGCTTTGAGAGAGCAATCAGCTTCGTCGCTACGCTGGCCGCACTGCTCAACTCGAGGAACGCCTTCTTCGCCTTCGCTTCCTTCTGCCCCGACATGGTCGCCCTGCCCTACCGGTCCGGGCGGGGCCCGATGTTCGCGCTGCTGGAGACGCTGGCGACGGCCCGCACGACCCCCCGTCGCAGCGTGGAGGACCTGCTGCAGACGGTTCACAGAAGCGAGGTGCGGGGCGGGCTGTGCCTGGTGACGCCGGGGCCGATGTCCGACTCCGGGACACTGAGCCGGCTGGGACCGGGGGCTATCTGTGTTGACGTGAGCAGACCGGAGTTCGATGAGCTATTCACCACAAAGGCATGAGCAGGCCGCCGACCCGGCCGGGTGGACGGGTGAGACGTGGCTGCTGCTTCTGACCACGTACGCCCTGATCGGCTCGGGCGCACTGCTGGTAGGCATCACCGAGATGTCGCTGACCTACGCGGTATTGGCGTGGGCCTTGTGCGGCGTCCATCTGTTGCTCATCGGGCCAGGCGGCCGTCCGCTGCTGTCCCGCCGCGCCATCCAGCTTGCCGGCGTGCTGGCACTGGTGTACGCGCTGGCGCGGGCGTACTTCGGCGATGTGCATATCAGCTACTCGCTGGGGCACTTCCTGATCCTGGTGCAGCTGATCATCCTCTACGGCGGACACCGCAGCCGCGACATACGCTTGGTGCAGGTCACGGCGATATTCGAGGTGCTGATCGCCAACATCTGGGCTCTGGAGCCGACGTATCTGCCGGGGTTCCTGCTGATGGCAGCTTGCCTGATGGCCAACATGGTGGCGGTGGAGATCCACAGCGGCCCGGATGAGCGCTGGTTGCGTCCGGCGGTCCTTGGCTCGCGGCCGGGGCTGTGGCAGTTCCTGTCGGCGCTCTGGTTGCCGGCGTTGCTCGTGTTCGTGCTGACGGCCCTGGGGTTCATGGCGCTGCCGCGCTCGCGCTGGCTGCGTGGCAGCCGGCCCATGCTGGGGGCGCCCATGACCGGCTTCTCCGAGAGCGTCTCGTTGTGGGAGATCGGCGCCTTGCGGGAGAGCGACCGACGCGTGTTCCGCGCCCAGTTCCTTGTGCGCACGCCCGACGGGACGATTACCTACTCGCCCCAGCCGCTCCTGATGCGCGGCATCCCCCTGCCCACCTACCGCGAGGGACAGTGGTTCCCCGGCTCGATGCGGACCACAGGCAAAGTCATGGGCAGGATACGCTACGTCGGGCGGGCGGGGCCGCCGGAGATGCTATCCATGAGATCCTACCAACTGCGGGGCGTGGAGGTGGACGCCGAGCGGGTCGTGCAGAAGGTCACGTTCGAGCGGCCGGCCGGCGAGACTTTGTTCGCCCTCTACAGGCCTCTGCCCGTGGAAGCCACGGGCGGGTACTCCCTGAGAGTTGCGAACATGACACACCGGCTCAGCGCGACTCGCGGGTTCTGGCGCATCGGGCAGTACACTGTCGTCTCGCTGGTGCCCCGCTTCCGTGCCGGGCAACTGCGCCAGGCGGCCACACCGTCCCCGACGGCGCCCTGGCTGAACTACTGGGCCGTGCCCCACAGGCTGCTGCCCGCCCTGCAGGAGGCGGTCCGGCGGATAGAGGCGGGTCACCCCACTGAAACCGACTACGACCGCATGATGGCCGCGATAGACTGGCTGACCGACCCCACGCGGTTCACCTACACCAAGGACGTGCCCCGCTTCAGCAGCGGCGATCCGGTGGAGGCGTTCCTGACCGAGACGAACCGGGGCTACTGCGAGCACTTCGCCTCGGCGCTTGCTCTGATCGCACGGATGTGGCGTATTCCCACCCGCCTCGTGGTCGGCTACAAGAATGGGTCCTTCGAGGGCGAGAGCCGCAGCTACGTGTTTCGCGACAGGGATGCCCACGCCTGGGTGGAAGCGTACTTCAACGGCTACGGATGGGTGCAGTTCGATCCCACCCCCACCGGAGCCGTCGAGGGGCCGGGCTCGACGCAACTTACCCTGTTCGAGAAGACGGTCGGAGCGGTGGACAGCATGTTCGCTGGGGTGCTGCGGGACATCAAGCGCCTGTGGAACGCCGGCGTCGTCGGCTACAGCAGGAGCACGCAGCAGCGCCTGTTCGAGACGGTGAGCCGCGCCGTGAAGGACTTCATGCGCGACACGGCGAACGTAGTGCGCAACCTGGTGCCCGGAATGCCGGGGCTGACCTTCCTGCCCATCTCCTTGCTGGTCGTCAGTGTCACGGCACTGGCCATGGGGCTGCACATGCTGGCCCAGTGGCTGGAGGGTCTGCTGCCGACCGGCGGGCGGCGCAGCCGGACCCTCCGCTTCTACGAGAAGTTGCTCCGGTTGCTGCGCAGGAAGGGCCTCCGGCGCGCCAGCAGCACAACCCCGCGAGAACTGGCCCGCATCGCCGTCGCCCAACTGGCCGATACGACGGACGACGGACGCTCCGTGCCCGAGGCGATCCAACTGGTGACCGAGCTCTACTGCCGGGTCAGGTTCGGGCGCCACAATCTGACCGATCAGGAACGGGCTCGCCTGCGCAAGGCGCTCAAGACAGTGGGAAACGCCCACCGCACCGGCGCCGACTGACTCCCCTCATGGCTCAAGCTGGTCCCTCACTGCCTGCGGAACCGGCTCCGGTCCTGCCCCCGCCACAAGCTGAAATGCTTGTGGCACGCAGTCCAGCACGTCCTCCGCCACCAGGGACAGTTCCCCCTGCTCCCGCGCGGCCAGGTCACCGGCCAGACCGTGGATAAAGACGGCGAGCTGAAGCGCCGCGAACAGCTCCAGGCCCTGCCCCAGCAGCCCCGCCACCAGCCCGGTCAGCACGTCGCCCGTGCCCCCTGTCGCCAAGCCGGGATTGCCGGTGGAGTTCACGTAAACGCGCTCCCCGTCGGTGACAATCGTGCCCGCGCCCTTCAGCGCGAGCACGACGCCCCGCTCGCGGGCAAACTCGACGGCCACCGCCCGCCGGTCGGCCTGCACCTGCTCCGCCGTGCCACCCAGCAGCCGCGCCATCTCCCCCGGGTGCGGCGTCAGCAGCCGGGGGCCCGCGGCATCGTCCAGGCAGCCCATCGCCCCCGCCAGCGCGTTCAGCCCGTCCGCGTCCACCACCATGGGCAGGGAGACCTCGGCGACCAGCTTGCACACGGCCCGCACCGTCGGCCTGGCCCTGCCCAGGCCGGGCCCCAGGGCCACAATCGTGAACCGGTCCAGGGATTCCAGCAGCGTCTCCGCGGCCGCCTGTCCCAGCACCGGTCCGTCCGGCTCCGGCAGTGGCATGGACATGGCGCTGGTCAACTTGATCTCGGCCACTACGTTCAGGCTCTCCGGCAGCGCCAGCGTCACAAGCCCCGCCCCGGCCCGCTGTGCCGCCCGAGCGGCCATGCACGCGGCACCGGTCAGCCCCGGGGAGCCGCCCACGACCAGCACGTGCCCGAACCGACCCTTGTGAGCATCGCGCGGACGTTCCGGAAGGCAGGGAAGCGCGCTCACCTCCGTCGGCGCCCCCCCGTTCATGACTCGTCCCCCGGCCCTACAGCGACACCGTTGATCATGGCGGCTATGTAGCCGGCGCCGAAGCCGTTGTCTATGTTCACCACCGCCACCCCAGCCGCGCAGCTATTGAGCATGGTCAGCAGGGGCGCTATCCCGCCGAAGCTGGCGCCGTAGCCCACGCTGGTCGGCACGGCAATCACCGGGCGGGCCACCAGCCCGCCCACCACGCTGGCCAGAGCCCCTTCCATTCCCGCCACCACGACCACGGCGTTGGCCCGTTCGAGCCGGTCGGCGTAGGCCAGAACGCGGTGCAGCCCGGCCACGCCCACGTCCGATATCAGCTCCGCCTCGGCGCCCAGCAGCTCGGCTGTCACCTGGGCCTCGGCGCCGACCGGTATGTCGGACGTGCCGGCAGTCAGCACCAGAACGAGCCCCCTGAGCTGCGGCGGTTCGCGCCGGACGACGACACACCGGGCGTCCTCCCGGTACTCGGCGTCGGGCAGCACCTCCTGCACCGCGCGGTAGTGCTCCGGCGTGGCCCTGGTGGCCAGCAGGTTGCCTTCCACGGAGACCAGCCTGCCGGCGATGTCCGCCACCTGGTCGGGCGTCTTGCCCTCGCACAGCACCACCTCCGGCACACCGCAGCGCAGCGTGCGATGGTGGTCAATCTTGGCGAACCCGATGTCCTCGAACGGCAGCCGACGGATGCGCTCCAGCGCCTCCTCGGGCGATGCCTGCCCCTCGGCCACCTGGCGAAGCAACTGCCTCAGGCTGTTCTCGTCCACGGCTCGTTCCACCCCTTCACGGCGAAGCTTCGGCGGTCAGGCCGGCAACTCGGCCGGCCTCCAGCAGGCGGCATCCCACCCCTGCCGTCATGGCGGCATTATCGGTACACAGCTCGGACGGCGCAAGGCGCACCTGAAGCCCGCGCGCTGCCGCCTCTGCGCTCAGCCGCTGCCGCAGCACGCCGTTCGCGGCCACCCCGCCCCCCACAATCAGGCCCCTCACGGCGTGTCGCTCGGCGGCCGCCATCGTCTTGCCCGCCAGCACGTCCACCACCGCCGCCTGGAAACTGGCGGCCACGTCCGCCACGAACTCGTCGGTGTAGCTGGCCGACTCGATGTCCTCCTTCGAGGCGTTCTGCCCCAGGCAGTGGTAGAGCACAGCGGTCTTCAGTCCGCTGAAGCTGAAGTCCAGGCTGTCCGGGCCGAGCCAGCTCCGGGGGAAGTCCGCCGCCCGGGGGTCGCCCTCGCGCGCAACGCTCTCGATGGCCGGCCCGCCCGGGAAGCCGAGCTGCAGTATGTTGGCCACCTTGTCGAACGCCTCCCCGGCGGCGTCGTCCACCGTGGCCCCCAGCAGCTCGTGCGACAACGGGCTCTCGGTCAGGTACAGGCTGGTGTGCCCGCCGCTGACCACCAGGCTGACCGCCGGCAGCGGCGGAGGTTCCTCCTCCAGCCAGGCGGCGTAAATGTGAGCGTGAAGGTGATTCACCGCCAGAAGCGGCACCTCCAGCGCCCAGCTCAGCGCCTTGGCCGCCGTCACTCCGATCAGCAAAGCGCCTATGAGGCCCGGCTCCGTGGTCACTGCCACCCCGTCGAGCCCGCCGAGTGCGACTCCGGCCTCCTCCAGCGCCGTGTGCACGACGGGCAGCACGTTCTCGACGTGGGCCCGGCAGGCGATCTCCGGCACCACGCCGCCGAACCGCTCGTGCAGCTCGTATTGCGTGCTGACCACGTTGGACAGGACGCGCCGGCCGTCCTCCACCACGGCCGCCGCCGTCTCGTCGCAGGATGTCTCGATGCCCAGTATCCGCATACGCCCTCCTGCCCTGCGCATCAACCAGCAGGCCTGCCGCAGCCGCCGGCGGGCAAGCTCCCGAGTCACCCGGCCACTATTGCCCAGCGTGCAGCAACGCTGTCAAGCCGGCTGTGCTCCGGACGAAATGCACCCGCTCACGTGCCCATATACGGGCTTCAGAAGGTTTTGTTTCGTCAGAGCCCTTGCGGGGCCGACCTGACCGTGGAGCGAGATGACCAGGGACAAACGCGCTTCAGAATCGGTTCGTCGGTCCGTGGGTGAACTTCCACTCGATACAGTATAGCCGTATAGGAGACGCTGTCAAGTGTCCGGGAGCCCGACAGCGTGCCCTCTTAACCAGTCCTAAGGTGGCTTAATGTGCGTCTATGTGCGCTCATCCGCGGTTCCGCAGCGGTAGCATCGCGGCAGCCATAGCGCCGGAACCCCACGTCAGCCCTGCTTGCCCTCGACGGGTATGAGGCACAGGAAGGCGACCTGCTGTCCGGCGTCGGCCACGAAGCAGTGCTCCTCGCCGGGGGGCATGTAGATGACGTCGCCGGGGCTGAACCTCTCCTGGGTGCCGCCGCCGTGCACGCTGCCCTCCCCTTCCAGCACGTAGACTTCGTGCTCCCAATCGTGAGCGTGGCGGGGTGTCTTGCCGCCGGGCTCCAGCTCGAAGCGCCGCATGTAGAAGTTCGGCGCGCCGTCGTTCTTGTCTATCAGCCATCGAACGTGGCATTTCTCTGCGCCGGGCAGCTCAACGCGCCGGCTCTCCACGTCCCCGTAGTGCACGTGCTTCATCGCGCCCTCCTGGGCCGCTCGTTGTTTGGTGGCATCGCCGCCGCAGGCCAGTCTCGCCCGGCCCCAGCCGGCCTGTCAAGCGCAGGGGTTTGCCACGGGACGGCGGAGCGCGTAGAATGACCGGCGCCACTGACCGGCACCCCACCTGCTGCGAGGATAACCCTGTGCAACCAGAATGGCGTACATGGCTACGCGGAACAGTGCCCGAGCCGTGGCTGGAAGCCATCACCGAGGAGCCCTCGTTCAGCATCGAGCTGGACGGCAGCCCGGCGACCTGGCGGGGCGCGGAGTCCGAGGCGGAGGGCGACCTGCTGCGGGAGACGTACGCCTGCGAGGCAGCCGCCCTCGAGCTGAGCGTTGAGGTGCGGCGCGTGCCCTCCCACGGCGCGTTTGCAGCCGCCACGGTGCTGCGCAACAAAGAGGACGCCCCATCGGATCCGATCACGCGCATGGCGCCGCTGCAGCTGGACTGGGAGGCCGGTCGTGAGGCGTTCTACGTGCGCACGTGCGGCGGCGGACGCAATGAGTGGTTCTACCCGCCGCGCGCCTTCCGCGTGGAGACGGTCCGCGCGCTGGGCAGCTCGTGGCTCGGCGTGCGCAGTGGGTACGACGGACGCTCCTCCAATGAGAGCCTGCCGCTGCTTGCCGTGGAGGACGGTGCCCGGGCCGTGGTGGTCGCCATGGAGTGGTCGGGCATGTGGTATCTGGACCTGTTCGGAGGCGAGGGCAGCCATTCGCGGCTGCGCGGCGGCGTGCCGGTCGAGGGCCTTGTGCTGGAGCCGGGCGAGGAACTGCCCCTGCCCACCGCGCACTACGTGTTCTCCGACGGAGGGCTGAACGGGGCTTCTAACGCGTGCCGGCGCTACATCCGCGATTGGGTCCAGCCCCCGCTGAACGGCAGCCGACCCCTGCCGCCGGCGGTTTACAACCACTGGTTCAAGCTCGGCGCGGACATAGACGAGCAGACCATGCTGAGCCTGGTGGAACCCGCGCGACGGCTGGGCATGGAGTACTTCGTGCTCGACGCGGGATGGTATGCCGGGTGCACCGAGGGCTCATTCAGCAACGGCGTGGGCAACTGGGAGATCGTTGACAAGGAGAAGTTCCCACATGGGCTGGAGCCGCTGGCCCGTGCCGTGAGGGAGGCCGGCATGATGTTCGGCCTATGGTTCGAGCCCGAGCGCGCGCAGCGTGACTCGCACTGGGCCACGGAGCATCCGGACTGGTTCTGGGACACGGGCGGGGAGCACCTGCACATCAACCTGGCCGTCCCGGAGGCGCGCCACGCAATCATGCGCGTCATCAGCGATGCCATAGAGCGGCTCGACCTGCGCTGGGTGAAGTGGGACTACAACATCCACCCGCGGCCCATCTGGGAGTCAGTTGACCCCACGGGCAAGGCCATGATGCGCCACGTGCACGGGCTGTATCAGACGCTGGACACGCTGCTGAGCAGGCACCCGCACGTGTTCTGGGAGTGCTGCGCCTCCGGCGGACGGCGCATAGACCTGGGCACACTCCGCCGCGCGCACACTGCGTTCCTGTCCGATCACGCCGAAGACGCGGCCATCTGCCGAGCTATGCTGACCGGGGCGAGTCACTTCCTGCCGGCCACAGTGAACTCCTCCGGCCTGGCGCTTGAGCCGGGCGAGGACGCCATGGATATCTACCAGGGGGCCTGCCGCCTGGCCGGTCTGCCGGTGTTCTTCGGACCCATCAACCGGTGGTCCGACAAGGAGATACAGACGGGGCGTGACCTGGTAGAGCTGCACAAGTCGTACCGGCATCTGCTCGTTCAGGACTTCTACCCCCTCACGGCACGCCCGCGCGATGAGCGAGACCCGGACGCCGTGCAGTTTTGCGCCCACGACGGCACTGAGGCCGTCCTGATGGCTTACTCGTACGAGGCACCCGTCGAGGGGCTCCGACTGAGGCCAGAGGGGCTGCTTGCCGACATGCTCTACCGGGTGCGGCGCATCCTGCCGGCCGACGGGGCGAGGAAGACTCGGACCGGCGCCGACCTGATGGAGTCCGGCATCCCGGTCAGCCTTGAGCCGGAGTCGGCGATCTTCATCCACCTGACCGCAGAGGACAACGCGGACTGACATGTCCCAGGAAGTAACAATCGTAGACTACGAAGCCGGGAACCTGACCAGCGTCCGGCTGGCAGTGGAGGAACTGGGCTGGCGGCCGCAGGTCACAGCCGATTCCGACGCAGTCCGGGCGGCCGAGAGGCTGATCTTCCCCGGTGTGGGCGCCGCGTCCGCTGCCATGTCCAGCCTGCGGGAGCTCGGCCTGCGGGACGCCATGCTGGACTACGCGGCAACCGGGCGCCCCATGCTGGGCATCTGCCTGGGCGCGCAGATCATCCTGGACCGCAGCGAGGAGGGCGACGTGCCGTGCCTTGGCCTCATCGGCGGCACCGTGCAGCGCCTGAATGTGCCGGTTGGGGCCAAGGTTCCCCACATGGGCTGGAACGCCGTGACCATCGCCCGCGAACACCCGATATGGGACGGCGTCGAGAACGGGTCGCAGTTCTACTTCGTCCACAGCTACGCCCCCGTCCCGGCCGAGCCGGAGGTGGCCGTCGGCCTGACCGACTACCACGGCGAGTTCGTCAGCGCCCTGGCGGTGGACAACATCGTGGCCTGCCAGTTTCACCCGGAGCGCAGCGGACGGGTGGGCCTCCGGGTGCTGGGCAACTTCCTGTCCTGGGAACCATAGCAGTCTGTTAGAGAGGGTTAGGGCCGGCGTCCTCGCCGGGCAAGGCACGGCGAGACGCCGCGCCTGCCGACTGACAGTGTGGTGGAGAGATGCTGAGCAAGCGAGTCATCATCTGCCTGGACGTGCGCGAGGGGCGCACCACCAAAGGCGTGCAGTTCCAGCAGAACGTGGACGTAGGCGACCCGGTCGAGATGGCCGCCCGCTACTACGAGGGCGGCGTGGACGAGCTGGTCTTCTACGACATCGGGGCCAGCCCGGCGCACGAGGACATCATCATAGAGGTCGTGCGCGCGGTGGCCCGGCGCACCTTCATCCCCTTCGCGGTGGGCGGCGGGCTGCGGACGATAGAGGACATGCGGCGCGTGCTGCTGGCCGGGGCGGACAAGGTGAGTATAGACACCGCAGCCGTGCGGAACCCCACGCTCATCTCCGAGGGAGCGCGGCGGTTCGGCAGCCAGTGCATAGTGCTCGGGATGCAGGCCAAACGCGTCGGCGTGCGCGCGGAGGTACCCAGCGGCTACGAGGTGTTCATCGAGGCCGCCGGGGTGGCGACCGGCCTGGACGCCGTGCGGTGGGCGGAACGGGCGGAGGAGATGGGCGCGGGCGAGATATGCCTCAACTCCATTGACGCCGACGGGACGCAGGAGGGCTATGAGCTGACCGTTACCCGCATGGTGAGCGAGGCGGTGGGCATCCCGGTCATCGCCAGCGGCGGCGCGGGCACCCCCGAGCATCTGGTCCGGGTGCTGACCGAGGGCAAGGCGGATGCCGCCCTGATCGCATCAATGGTGCACTTCGGCACCTACACCATCCAGCAGATAAAGGAACACCTGGCCGACAGCGGCGTCCGGGTGCGGATGGACTGGTGAGGGCAAGCGGCACTCGCGTGACAAGAGGACAACTCAAGCGGCGGAAGCGAACGGGGGAGCGCGACATGACCAAGCACATATTCGTCACCGGCGGCGTCTGCTCCTCACTGGGCAAGGGCCTGAACTCGGCCAGCATCGGCCTGCTGCTGGAGAGCCGGGGCCTGACGGTCCGCCTCCAGAAGGTGGACCCCTACGTGAACGTGGACCCCGGGACCATGAACCCCTACGAGCACGGGGAGGTCTATGTGACCGACGACGGTGCCGAGACCGACCTGGACCTGGGCCACTACACGCGCTTCACCAACGCCCACGCCGACCAGGACTGCAACCTGACCACCGGCAGCATCTACCGGGCTGTGCTGGAGAAGGAGCGCCGGGGCGACTTCCTGGGCAGGACCGTGCAGATGATCCCCCACGTGACGGATCAGATAAAGGCCGGCATCCGCCGCCTGGACGCTCCCGACGTGGACGTGGCCATCACCGAGATAGGGGGCACCGTGGGCGACATCGAGGGGCTGGTCTTCCTGGAGGCCATCCGGCAGCTCAGCCGGGACTACGGCCGGCGCAACTGCCTGTTCATCCACCTGACGCTGGTGGTCTACCTGCGCGCCGCCCAGGAGCTGAAGACCAAGCCCACCCAGCACAGCGTGGCCCGGCTGCGCGAGATCGGCATCTTCCCCGACGTGCTCATCTGCCGCACCGAGCGCCCCCTCAAGCAGGAGCACGTCAACAAGATAGCCCTGTTCTGCAACGTCGAGAAAGACTGCGTCATCGAGGAGCTGGACGCCAAGCCGAACATATACCGCATCCCGCTCATGCTCCACGAACAGGACCTGGACGGGCTGATCTGCCGGCGGTTGGCACTGGACGCGCGGCCTGCCGACCTGTCCCGGTGGGAGGCCATGCTCCAGCGGCTGGAGGACCCCGAGACCACCACCGAGGTGGCCGTCGTGGGTAAGTACATCAGCCGGCAATCCGCCTACGAGTCCATCTACGCCGCCCTCCAGCATGGCGGCATCGCCAACCGGGCGCGTGTCGAAGTCCGCCGGGTCGAGGCCGAGCAGATAGAGGCCGAGGGCGCCGAGCAGTGCCTGAGCGGCGTCCACGGCGTGCTGGTGCCGGGGGGATTCGGCACGCGGGGCACCGAGGGCAAGATCCAGGCCACCCGCTGGGCGCGCGAGAACGCCGTGCCCTACTTCGGCATCTGCCTGGGGATGCAGTGCGCGGTTATCGAGTTCGCCCGCGACGTCTGCAGCGTGGAGGGAGCCCAGTCCACCGAACTCGACAAGGACACCCCGCACCCGGTCATCAGCCTGCTGGAGGAGCAGCGCGGCCTGACCGACCTGGGCGGCACGATGCGCCTGGGTGCCCAGCCGTGCGCCCTGGTGGAGGGCTCAAAGGCGCGCGAGGAATACGGGCAGGAACTCGTGCACGAGCGGCACAGGCACCGCTACGAGCTGAACAACGCCTACCGCGACACGCTCGAGGAGCACGGCATGGTCTGCACCGGAATCTACACCGAGAAGGATCTGGTGGAGATCGTCGAGGTCCGCGACCACCCGTGGTTCGTTGGGGTGCAGTTCCACCCTGAGTTCAAGAGCAAGCCCACCGACCCCCATCCCCTGTTCGCCGGCTTCATCGCCGCCGCCCTCCGCCATGGGGACTGAGCCACAGATGAACGCAGATAACGGCAACGGATCACGACGGTAGACCAGCCCTACCTCGGTTACTCCGGCACCCCCACTACCGTGTGGGCCCAGCTGTCGCCAAGCCGCCTGACGCGCCGGGGTCGGTTAACTGGCCGATGAACAGCATGGCGCCGCTTTCGACGTGGCGCAGCACGAAGGCGAACGGCCTCTCGGCGCGGAAGGCCGCCTCCATCTCGGGCACCGGTCGCGGTCCGCCGGCTCTCGCCGCATCGCCGCCGCTGCCCTTCTGGTGGACCGACAGGGCGGCCCGATGCAGCACTGCGGCAAGGTAGAGCCCCGGCTCCCCGACCATCCCGCTGAAATCGGCATCCGTGGTCACACAATCCCCGAGCCCCATCGCGCGCAGCGGGCCCTCCGCGCGGAAGTCCGTTTCCACGCGAAACACCGGCACCACGACACCCATCTCCGTGGGCTCCAGCGCCTCCAGCCACGTCTCCAGCACGCCCGCCCCTCCGCGAAGGCGCCTCTGCACTCCCGCCAGCCCCTGGCGCGCCGAGGGCAGTATCAGCACCAGGCTGAACCGCCCACCCCGGTAAGGAAGCTCCAGGAGCGACGCTTCGTCGAACTCAGCCCGCCGGAACTGCCCCCGCCCGTGCATGGCCAGACATGGCACTGGCTCGGCGTCGGCACGCGCGAACGGCACCTCGGCGGTCATGTCCTCGTCGAACGGCTCCGCCCAACGGGCCAGGACCGTCCCCGCCACGGCCACCGCCATCCCGACCTTCGGGGTAACATCCGGCGGAGCCAGCGGACTCAAGGACTCGCCAGTCCTCTCGGCGGCCCATTCGTTGACTTCCTCCAGCACCGGCCCCCAGCGCCCGCCGAGCCCCAGCCTGTGCAGGCCGACGGGGTAGCACAGGTCAATTAGCTCGCGGTAATCGTCCAGGAAGGTCCGGCCGGAGCGTACCAGGACGGCTTCCGCGTTGCGCAGGCGGAAGCTACGCCGGCCTTCGTCGTGCCTCATGCGGCGGGCCAGCACGCCCGCCGCTTCGTGTAAATCGCGCCGTCCCCGCGGTATGCCCACCACGCCGGCCATCTCGTAGGCCGTATTCCCGCTGGCCCCCGCCTGGAGCACCGACAGCGCGGTGCGCAGGCCATAGGCGTAGACGCACAGGTTGCCCCCCTGCTCCGAAGCACGGGCGTAGAAGCGGGCCGCGAAGTCATTGTTGCCCCTGACGGCGGCCCGGAGCTGCTCAGGCGTTGCCTCCGGCTCCGGACCGCCTCCGCATCCCCCGGCGAGACACGTCAGCGCCAGGCAGACCGCCCCGGTCAAGCCGCCTGCCGCGCGGGCCCTCGCGTGCACTGCACACCTCCCCTGCCCCGGCATCTGACCGAGACAGTGCACAGACGATGAGATTGGTGCCCGTCTGGAGCGCTTCCCGGCAGGAATGCTGCCCGCCGGCCGTGCCCTTGGCCCCGGTGTTGGCAGGAACCGCCCGGAAGTATACGCGAGGCAATGCGTGCTGTCAACGAAGGCTTTCGTGCGCCTGCTGGGCCGGCTGCTTCCCGCGACTCTCCAGCCAGCGGCGGTTCACCTGCCGCAGGTGGTCGCGGTAGTCGCCCAGATCGCTGTCCTCGAGCGCGTCGTAACTGACCGCGTCCGGAAGCCGCAGCACGGCGGCCTCCGCGTGACTCATGTACACGTTCGCCAG
>CAYFVS010000478.1:0-1834 GCA_964346565.1 uncultured candidatus Brocadiaceae bacterium
TCGGCCCCTTCCTCCAGGGCCATGGCCCGCTCCGTGGACTCGCCGACCTGGGTGAGCAGGATAACGGGGGTCCAATTGTCCGCCTGGCGCAGGCGGCGCAGCACCTCACGGCCGTCTAGGCGGGGCATCAGGATATCGAGGACGACGAGATCGGGCTGAAAGTCGGCGACCTGGCGCAGAGCCTCCTCGCCATCGGCGGCGATGGCCACGAGGAAGCCGGATCGTTCCAACAGTGGCGCCAGATTCGAGGTGATCGCCCGCTCGTCGTCGACCAGTAGGATCTTGGGCTTGTCTGCCATACATTCCTCCTCCTTACTGCGTCACCGCGAAGGAGCTCAGGACCTGGTCCAACGCCGCGATCGCGGATTCAGGGATGGTCTCCGCCTCAGCATCTTGAATGAGCATCACACTGCTATCGGCCAGGGTGATGCTTAGTAAGAGATCCACGCTCTTTCCGGTGTTGTTGACTGAGATGGCCTTAATGCCGCCGTTATACGTCCAGACATGCTTGTAAGTTTCCTCGCCCAGTAGCGTCACCCGGTCGCCGAGGGTGGCTTCGGCATAGGCCAGGCCGCCGGGGACGAGACTTCCGCCCCACGCAATCTGAGCGGGATCAGACTTGTGCTGGTATTGGACGACGATGGCGAACTTGCCTTGCCTGAGGGCCACGGCGTCCGCCAGCTTTGACACCTGGGAGTCGGTGTCCACGGTCTCTCCCGCGACCTCCTCGACCGTCCACGAGGCCGGGTATTGGAACGAGAACACGTATGACGTGTTCTCGTAAGTCAGCGTATCCGGCCCGAAAGATTTTAGCTCCCCGGTGCGGGTCAGGCTACTCAGGATCGCCTCCATCGCGGATTGCGCAGATTCCGGGATGTCGATGGCCTCATACGCCGTCTCGGCGCCCACGCCATCGTCGAGCTGGACGTAGAGCTCCAGGTTGTCGAAGCGGTCGGCTAGGAACACCGATTTGACCTTACCCTCGTGCACCAGCACCTGCTTGGGGATCTCGCGCCCCAAGACCATCACCGTGCCTCTTTCTTCGATCTCGCCGGCCGGGCGACCACTGGCCCCCAGCACGGTCGCCTCCTCCGCGCCCTTGAACTGGATCGCCAGGCGTAGGGCGCCCTTGGTCAAGTGCAGGGTCGTTGCTGACTCGCCGCCCGGAACCTCCTGCCCGGCCGGGATCTCCTCCAGCGCCCAGTTTGAGGGGTAGACAAAGGCTAGCCAGTAGTCGTCGTTCACGTAGGTGACGATGTCCTTTTCAGCGAACGGGGCCGGTGTGGGGGTCGGGGCCGGAGGTCTACCGGTGGCCTCGATGCGCTCGAAGGACTCGAGGATCTCCTTGACCTCGGCCTGCAACTCCTTCGGGATGTCCAGTTCGGAATAGTTGGCGCTGTCCAGGTCCTCCAGCCAGATATTAAAGACCAGGTCACCCACCTCCACCAGGCTGGTTTCGCCGTAGAGGACCATCTTGTCCTTGCGCTCGTACTCCAGCACCTGGGCCGGGATCACCTGCTCCAGGAAGAAAATCTTGCCTCCGTAGATAATGTCCCCGGCCGGCATGCCGGTGCGTCCACCCATGGGGCTGAACCCTGGATTGGACGCCCATCCGTAAGCGACGTGCAGGGTCAGGGTGCCCTGGCTCAAGGTGACCAACTGCGGCTTCTCCGCTAGCGTCCACGTTTCGGGATATTGAAAAGTGAAGCCAACCGCGTCGTTGACGTAGCTCTGCACGACGGGAGTGGGAAGCGGTGTCGTGGTAGGAGTGGGTTCAAGCCCCACGATGAGGGTTTCCGGGCCGCAGGCGGTCAGCGCCAGCGCTATTAAGACG
>CAYFVS010000479.1:0-2382 GCA_964346565.1 uncultured candidatus Brocadiaceae bacterium
TTACCTCCTTGACTTGCCCGAGCATACTGGGGGCGCGCAGTTGGAGCGGGTAGTCGCGCCGTCGCCAGCGGGCGCCCTTCTCCGGCCAGGGGTCCTCGTCCCAGTGGTCGGGGTAGCGCAACGGTTCGTCGGCGCGGAACTGGTCCCGGATGCGCTCCCAGTCCTCGCGACAGGGGCTTCCCGAGCGCAGCACGTGGCGTGCGCCCTCGGCCATGCCGGCGGCCTTGCGATGCTCCACCACGCGGCCCCAGTTGTCGCGGGTGACCTTGCGCGTCTCGTTCTCCTCCACCACGCCCTGCTCCGGCACGCCCGGGATGGGGTCGTAGCGGATGTGCATGAAGTCCTCGATTTGGTGGAGGCCGAAGTGCTCATGGAAGCCGACTTCGGCGGGCATGCCCTGTTCGCGCCACTCCTCCAGCATGGCCGGGTTCATGGGGCCGAACTCGAGGTTGGGCACGTAGTCGGCCGGCTGGAAGCGCAGCACCCGGCTGAAGCACTCACGGACGGTCATCATGGCGGTGCTTCTCGAACAGCTCGCGCAGCCGGTCCACCTGTTGCTGAAGAAGGTCGGCCGAGGTCGCTTCGGCCACCAGGCGCGCTATGGGCTCGGTGCCGGAGGGGCGGACGCAGAACCACCAGTCCCGGTAGTCCACGCGCACGGCGGCGCACTGAGGGATGTCCTCCGGCGTGCACAGGCGCCGCACGTGGCCCTCCTCCTCGCAGGTGATCTCCTCGTATCCCGGCTCCTGCTCCACCAGCGCCATGCCCACGCGGCGGCAGACCTCCAGGGCGTGCTCCTGATCGTCGAACGCCACCGAGACCGCCCCCTCCGGCCGGTGCCAGGGGCCGGGGAAGGAGCCGACCAACTGCCTCATGTCGCCATCGGCCAGCAGTTGAAGCACGTGCAGAGTGGTCAGCAAGGCGCTGTCGCAACAGAAGAAGTCCCGGTAGTAGTAATGCCCGGCATGCTCGCCGGCGAAGGCCATCTCCCCGTGCATGCGCATGACCGCCTTGATCTTGGCGTGGCCCACGGGAACCATCACCGGCTCCACCCCGCGGGCGCGGAAGTAATCCATGACCTTCCGGCTCACCGTCTGACCCATGCCCACCAGGGCCGACGGGTCGCGGCACGTCAGGCGGTGGGCGATGCAGCCGGTCATTTCGCTGCCGTCCACCAGGTGACCGTCGCTGAGTACGACCATCACGCGGTCGGCGTCCCCGTCGTAGGCGAAGCCCGCCTGGGCGCCCGCCTTGTCCACCTGTTCGGTGAGCGCGCGGAGGTTCTCCGGCTCGGTGGGGTCGGGATGGTGGGCCGGGAAGTTGCCGTCCGGCTCCAGGTTCATCTCCACCGACTCCAGCCCCAGGCGGTCAGCCATCGGCCGCCACAGCAGCCCGGCCACGCCGTTGCCCGCGTCCACCGCCGCCGTCAGGCCCTCCACCTTCGGCTCACCGGTCAGCTCCAGCGCGTAGGACAGATACTCCTCGGTCACCTCGATGTCCTGCGTAGGCGGCTCGGACCGCTTGGGCGGCTCTTCCTCCATCTGCTCCATCAGGCGGCAGGCATCGTTCAGCCCCGTGGGGCCTGTGACCGCCTGGCCTCCGGCGCGCACGACCTTGAATCCGTTGTAGTCCGGCGGGTTGTGGCTGGCGGTGACCATCACCCCTACCCCGTAGGACTCGTCCCGGCCCATCACGTAGTAGAGGAACTCCGTGGGGCAAAGGCCGAGCCCTTCGACCTGCCACCCGGTATCGCGGAATCCGGCGACCAGCGCTGCGTAGAGGGGCGGCGAGCTGAGCCGCGCGTCGTGACCCAGGGCCGCCCGGCCGGGAGCGCCCTCCAGGGCGCGGACCTGCGGAAGGGCCCTACCCAGCAGGTAGGCGAAGCGCTCGTCCAGTTGGGCGGGGTACCTGCCCCGGATGTCATAGGACTTGACCACGCTCCGATCTACAGCGGCCACCCTGGTTGCTCCTGAGAGGGGGGTGCACCCGCATGCACCATACCGCAGGGGCGAAGGCGGCGTCAATGGCAGGAACGAGTGGGGGGCCGGGAGCAGGGAGCAGAAAACAGAGAGCAGGGAGCCGGGCGCAGGGAGCCCTTCGACAGCCTCAGGGCCTTGAGCGGAGCCGAAAGGCAGGGAGCGAACGGCGACGGCGTGTGGACGGCACGGGCAACTCAACCACTGAGCCTTCCGCCGGAGGGCAGTTCTCGCTTGCGGCTCCCTTGGCGCAAAGGCGAGAATGGGGTCGTGAGTGGCGAGCAGGCAGCAGAGAGTCCCGGCGCCTCGCAACGGGTGCGCAACCACCGCGACCTGCAACTGTGGCGCAAGGCGATGCTTCTTGCCCGGAAGGTTTACGAAGCATCGGCCGCGTTTCCGGATGAGG
>CAYFVS010000480.1:0-3649 GCA_964346565.1 uncultured candidatus Brocadiaceae bacterium
ACCGTCAGCATCGGCGCCGCCGCGTGGCAGCCCGGCGTCTGCGCCGACGAGATCATCCGGCGGGCCGACCAGGCCATGTACGCCGCCAAGCAGGCGGGCCGGAACCGCGTGACCGTCTGGAGGGACAACCTGTCCGCACAGGACGCCGAGCATATCAGTCCGACCGGGGGGTTCTTCCCCGGCGGGGAAGGCCGGAAACGATGAACTACCGGCAAAACCTGCGCGTGCTGCTGGTCGAGGACGACCTGGAAGACACCCAGATCTTCCGCCGCCACGCCGGCAAGTGCCAGGTCTTCCGCATCGAGGTGGACCACGCCGCAGATTGCGCACAGGCCCAAGCGCACCTGGAGGACGGGGACTACGACCTGCTGTTCCTCGACATGCATCTGGAGCCCGGCCTGAGCGGACTGGAGGCGCTGGCCCAGCTCCGCGGGCTGGCCCCGGATCTGCCCATCATTGTGCTGACGGGCACCCACGCGGTACGGCCGGCGGTCGAGATGATCAGAAACGGCGCGGTGGACTATCTGCTGAAGGACAACTTCGACCCGTCCGTGCTGGAGCGCTCCGTACGCTACACCCTGGAGGAACAGCGGCTCACCCGCGAGCGCCAGGAAGCCCACGAGGCGCTGCGCCGCAGCGAGAGTCGGTTCCGCTCCCTGTTCAACGGCATACCGGACATCGTGCTGGTGCATGATCGGCACGGAGTGATCCTGCAGGTGAACGACGTCGGCGCGCGGCGGCTGGGCTGGTCCCAGCCGGACCTGGTGGGCGTCTCCCTGCAGAGCATCATGGCCCCGGAGTTCGCCCACGAGGTGGAGCAGCGCGCCCAGCGCGCGCTGGACGACGGTGTGTTCGGCTACACGGCGGCCTACCTGTCCCGCACCGGGCGGCGCATCGAAGTGGAGGTCAACCAGCGGCGCATCGAGTTCGAGGACCGGCCGGCCGTACTGAGCGTGGGTCGGGACGTGACCGAGCGGCGCCACGCGGACCGCGCCTTCCGGGAGAGCGCGGGCCGGTTCCACAGCGTGCTGCAGAGCTTCCGCGACGTGGCCTACCGCTGGGTCATACGCCGGGGCACGTTCAGCTACGTCAGCCCCTCGGTGGAGGACCTGCTGGGCCTGACCCCCGCTCAGCTGATCAGCATGGGCGCCAGGAAGGTCTACCGGCGCATTCATCCCGACGATGCCCGCCGCTACCGGGAGCAGACCGAGAGCCTGCTGCGCCACCCCGGCGAAGACCGGCCGGAATGCCTGGCCGAGTACCGCATCCGGCACGCCGACGGACACCACGTGTGGGTCAGCGACAGCCGCAACGTGACCACCGACAAGGCGGGCCGACCCACGGCGGTGGTGGGCAGCGTGCGCGACGTTACCTCCCGCCACCGGGCCGAGGAAGCCATACGCGAGAGCGGTCAGCAACTGGAGGCGGCCCTCCGCCAGGTGCCCGAGTGGGTATACGTGAAGGCGCGCGACCTGCGCTACCTCTATGTCAACGAGCCCTTCGCCGCCGCCCGTGGACGCACGCCGGAGGAGATGATAGGCAAGTCGGACCACGACCTGTTCCCGGCCGAGATAGCCCGACGCTACCGCAGCGAGGACCGCCGCATCATCGAAAGCGGCCGGCCCGCCGTTCTGCAGCAGGGCAGAAGGAGGGATGGGGGCGACGAAGACAGCGCGCACCGGTGGACCAAGATCCCGGTGGAGGACGAGCGGGGAGATGTCTGCGCGCTGGTAGCCGTGTGCGGCTCGCCGGCGCGCCAGCGGCGCGTCGAGCAGATGCTGCTGCACTGGGCGGCGCTGACCAGGTCCTCGGCCGATGGAATCCTGGGCGTGTCCGTAGAGGGGACCGTCCTGAGCTGGAACCCCGGCGCCCAGAAGCTTTACGGGTACAGCGCGGATGACGTATGCGGCCGCTCAGTGGCTCTGCTGGACCCGGACGGGGCAGACGGCAAGCTGCTGGGGGTGGTCGGGCTGGCGGCCAACGGCGAGCCGGTCCGGGACTACGAAACGGTCCACGTCACCAGCGAAGGGGCCGCTGTTCAGGTGGCCCTCAGCATGGCTCCACTGATGGGCACCGACGGGGAGGTGACGGGGGTCTCGATCATCGCCCGAGACATCGTCGAGCGCAAAGAGGCCGAGGAACGGCTCCGCGCCAGTGAGCGGAAGTACCGCACCACCTTGAACGCCATGGGGGACGCGATCCACGTGGTGGACCGGGACCTGCGCATCGTGCTGGTCAACCCCGCTCTGGAGCAATGGCTGCGTGAGCTGGGCCTGGAGGCGCCCACGTTGGGCCGCACCGTAGGGGAGCAGTTCCCCTTCCTGCCCGAACGGGTTCAGGACGAGTACGAGCGCGTCTTCCGAACCGGCGACGTGCTGCGCAGCGAGGAGAACGTGGAGGTCAACGGGCAGCAATTCCTCACCGAAGCGCGCAAGGTGCCCGTGGTCGAGAGCGGACGCGTCACGCACGTGCTGACCATCGTGCGGGACGTAACCGAGCACCGGCTCGCCCAGGAGGCCCTGCAGGAAAGCGAGATGCGATACCGGGAGTTGTGGGACGAGGCACCCGCTGCCTACCACATCATTGACACCGACGGCGTCATCCAGCGGGTCAACCAGACTGAACTCGACATGCTGGGCTACACGGCCGAAGAGGTGATAGGCCAGAGCATCTTCGGTTTCATCAGGCTCGACCAGCGCCAGGAAGCCCGCCAGCGCTTCCAGGCCAAACTCGCCGGCCGACGTCCCCCTAAGGCCGTCAACCGTGCCTATGTCAGGAAGGACGGCTCGGAGGTCTATGTCTCCATTGATGACGTGATGGAACGCGACGCGGACGGCAACGTGGTCTCCATCCGCAGCACAATGGTGGACGTGACCGAGCAGGTCAAGCTGCGCGAGAGACTGCGCGCCAGTGAGGAACGCTTCCGGCTGCTGGTCAACACGGTGTTCGACGGCATCAACATCACCGAGCTTGATCCGGAGACCGGCAGACGGAAGCTGGTCTACTGCAACGACCGGTTCGTCGAGATGTCGGGCTACTCGCGGGAGGAACTGATGGCCGCCGCGGACCTGAACGAACTGGGCGTCTCATACCTGAGCGAAGAGGAGGAGGAGCGCAACCGCGAGCGGTTCCTGCAAGGGCTGCCCACCCGGGGCACCGCATCGTGGAAGAGGCCCGACGGCAAGGACAACATCCACGAGTGGTCCGCCGTGGCCGTCCCTATCGGCAGGAAGTACCACATCTTCGGGGTGGATCGGGACATCACCGAGCGCGTGCGCGGCGAGGAGGAGCAGCGCCGGCTGGAGGAGCAGGTCCGCCGGACCCAGAAGCTGGAGAGCCTCGGAGTGCTGGCGGGGGGAATAGCCCACGACTTCAACAACCTGCTGACCGGCGTTCTGGGCAACGCAGGACTGGCCCTGGCCGACCTGCCGCCGGACTCGCCGGTCCACTACAGCCTGCGCAAGATAGAGGAGGCCGCCCAGAGCGCCGCCGAACTGGCCAACCAGATGCTGGCCTACTCGGGCAAAGCCAGCTTCATGGTGGGTGATTTCGACCTGTCAGCGGTCATCAAGGAGATGCGTCACCTGTTGGAGGCCGCCGTCTCCGAGCACGTCACGCTGCGACTGGACCTGGCGGAGAACCTGCCGTC
>CAYFVS010000481.1:0-3458 GCA_964346565.1 uncultured candidatus Brocadiaceae bacterium
AACGGCCGGCAGATGCACACCGCCAGCGAAGGCGACGGCCCGGTCAACGCCCTGGACGGCGCCCTGCGCAAGGCGCTCGAGCCGCACTATGAGGCCCTGCGCAAGGTGCGGCTGACCGACTATAAGGTGCGCGTCATCAACCCCAAGGCCGCCACCGCCGCGCGCGTGCGCGTGGTCATCCAGAGCACCGACGGCCGGCGCATGTGGGGCACCGTCGGCGTGAGCGAGAATATCATACACGCCAGTTGGGAAGCCCTGGTGGACAGCGTCGAGTACAAGCTCATGATGGAAGAGCAGCACGGCAGGCCTGAGGCATGAGGCAGCCCCGTCCCGCGCCTGCAGGACGGGACAGAGCAGGTGAGCAGTGGAACGGTAGAGCAGGCGAGGACGACAACAACGGCTCCTCTGCCAGGCATTGCCGGCGCTGGCGGGAACCCTCTCACCTGCGTTCACCTGATCAACTGACCACAGCGCTGAAGACGCCCACAGCACTACCCCCCGGGGGGAGAGCAACCATGGCCGCAGAACTGCCACCGCAATACGACCCCGAGCAGATAGAGGACCGCATCTACCAGTTCTGGCTGGATGGGCGGCACTTTCACCCTGACCCCGGCCAGCCGGGCGAGAGCTACACCATAGTGATCCCCCCGCCCAACGTGACCTCCGAGCTGCACATGGGTCACGCGCTCAACAACGCCCTGCAGGACATCTACATCCGCTTCCGCCGCATGAGGAGCCGCAACACGCTGTGGCTGCCCGGCACCGATCACGCCGGCATCGCCACCCAGAACGTGGTCGAACGCCAGCTCGCCAAGGAAGGCCTGCACAGGCGCGACGTGGGCCGGGAGGCGTTCGTCCGGCGCGTCTGGCAGTGGCGGGAGGAATACGGGGGGCGAATCATTGACCAGCTCAAGCGGCTGGGCTGCTCCTGCGACTGGGAGCGGGAGCGGTTCACCATGGACGAGGGGCTCAGCCAGGCCGTGCTCGAAACGTTCGTGCGCCTCTACGAGAAAGGGCTTATCTACCGGGGCAAGTACATCGTCAACTGGTGCCCCCGCTGCCGAACTGCCCTGAGCGACATCGAGACCGAACACGAGGAACACGAAGGGCACCTGTGGTACATCCACTATCCCCTGGCGAACGGGCCGGAGGAGCGCCTGACCGTCGCCACCACCCGCCCGGAAACCATGCTGGGTGACACGGCGGTGGCCGTGAACCCACAGGACGAGCGCTATCCCCATCTGGTGGGCAGGACCTGTGTGCTGCCCATACTGGAGCGGGAGATCCCCATCATCGCCGACGACTGGGTGGACCCCTCCTTCGGCACCGGCGCGGTGAAGGTGACCCCGGCGCATGATCCGAACGACTGGCAGATCGCGCGCCGCCACGATCTGCCTGCCGTAGTGGTCATTGACGAGGACGGGGACATGACCCTCGAGGCCGGCGAGCGCTACGAAGGCATGGACCGCTTCGAGTGCCGCGAGGCCCTGGTGGAGGACCTGCGGGACCGGGAGCTGCTGGGCAAGGTCGAGCCCTATGCGCACTCGGTGGGCCACTGCTACCGCTGCAGCACGGTGGTGGAGCCCTACCTGTCCGACCAGTGGTACGTGCGGGTGAAGCCCCTGGCGGAGAGCGCCCTGGAGGCGGCCCGCGACGGGCGGCTGACCTTCCATCCGGAGCGCTGGAGGAGCTTGTACGTGAGCTGGCTGGAGGACGCGCGCGACTGGTGCATAAGCCGCCAGATATGGTGGGGCCATCGCATCCCGGTTTACTACTGCGAGAGCTGCGGTGAGACCATCGTCGCCCGCAGCCGGCCCGAGCAGTGCCCCGAGTGCGGCCACGGTGAGGTGCGTCAGGACGAGGACGTGCTCGACACCTGGTTCTCCAGCGCCCTCTGGCCGTTCAGCACCCTGGGCTGGCCCGAGCGGACCCAGGACCTTGAGCGTTACTACCCCACCGACACGCTGATCACCGCACGCGACATCATCTACTTCTGGGTCGCTCGTATGGTCATGATGGGCCTGGAGTTCATGGGCGAGGTGCCGTTCAGCGACGTGTACATCCACGGCAACATCCTGGACGAGATCGGCCGGAAGATGTCCAAGTCCCTGGGCAACGGCATTGACCCGGTCGAGATGATAGAGGCATACGGGGCGGACGCGGTGCGCTTCTCGCTCATCATGCTCAGCCCCGAGGGCCAGGACCTGAAGCTGAGCACATCGAAGTTCGAGATGGGCCGCCACTTCGCCAACAAGATGTGGAACGCCACCCGCTTCGCTCTGATGAACCTGGAGAAGGCCGGCCAGGGCTCAGCGGATGACCTGACGTTCGAGGACCGGTGGATACTCAGCCGGTTGCAGCACGCGATCGAGGCTGCCACAGGGGATCTGGAGCGGTTCCACGACCACGAGGCGGCCCGGCGGCTCTACGACTTCTTCTGGCACGAGCTGTGCGACTGGTACGTGGAGATAGTCAAGCCCCGCCTGCCCGACAGCGCCACGGCGCGCGCCGCGCAGGAGACGCTGGCCGCTGCTTTCGACGCCTCACTCCGCCTGCTGCACCCCTACATGCCGTTCGTCACCGAGGAGCTGTGGCAGCACCTGAAGGAAGCCGTCGGCGAGGCCGGCCTGGACGCTGCCTCCGGGATGGATTCCGAGGCCCTCATCCTGGCCGACTGGCCGGTCGGGGACCCGGCCCGCCGGCTGCCCTCGGTGGAGCAGCACATGGAGCTGTTGCAGGACATCGTGCGCGCGGTGCGCAACCTGCGCAAGGAGAAGGGCATCCCCGACCGGAAGCCCCTGCGACTGACCGTCAGCACGCCGGACCACGCCACAGACGACGTGATCGGTGCCCACGGGGACTTCCTGTGCCAAATGGCCGTCCTCGAGCAGCTGCACCACGACACCGGTGCCGAGAAGCCGCCCCGCTGCGCCACCACCGTCGTCGGGACCATCGAGCTGTTCCTGCACCTGGAGGGCGTGGTGGACATCGAGCACGAGCGCTCGCGGCTCCAGAAGCAGCGGGACGGGCTGCAGGAGCAGATACAGTCGGTGGACACCGTCCTGCACAACGCGGACTTCCTGGCCAGGGCGCCCGAGGAGGTGGTGCAGCAGAAGATGGACCGCGCCGAGGAACTGCGCGCACAGCTCCAGGTCATCATCCAAAACCTGGCCGACCTGGAGTGAGCCCCTCGCAACCGGCGGCGCTCGTGCTACAATGGGGGTAGCACTTCTGGCATGGGGGCGTTCCGGTGCGAAAGCTATTCCCGCTCGCCTGCCTTCTGGTCCTTCTCGGCGCTGGTGCGGGAGCAGTTGAGGTGCCCGGCGGATTCGTCTTCGCCGAGGGGGACGAGATCATCTACCACGACCTGTCCTCCGACCGGGAGACCGACCTGGTCGCGGACATCGAGATAGGTGACCTGGAGCGATCGGCCATTTCACGGGACGGGCGTCTGCTGG
>CAYFVS010000482.1:0-1563 GCA_964346565.1 uncultured candidatus Brocadiaceae bacterium
AGCTGTGGTGGAAGGGAGCGACCGCCACTGGCGCCGCGCCGGTCACTTCGTGGTGCGGCCCAAGGATGACAGCACCGTCGGCTACCTCGACTACCGAGCCGACGAGCCGCCAGAGGAAGGCGCTCCCCGACCCTCTTAGGGCCGATTCGCCTCCGCGACGAACAGCTCACTCGTAGCGCGGTCGATGTTGCACAGCCGCACTTCCGTGAGCGAGGAGTCGGAGTGCTCGTCCAGGTGCTCCTGCACCGCCCCCAGGATGACCTGCACCCCGAGGGGCTTGGGAAAGCCAAAGATGCCGGTGGATATCGCCGGCAGCGATATGCTGCCCAGGCTGTGCCGGTCGGCGAGAGCAAGGGCACTTTTCACGGCGCTGGCCAGGAGCGCCTCCTCGTTTCCCACGCCCCAGACGGGGCCGACGGCGTGGATGACTTAGCCTGCCTTCATCCTGCCCGCCCCGGTGATGGCCGCGCCGCCGGTGGGCACATGGCCGTGCTCCCGGACCCACTGGCTGCTCTCTTCCTGGATCTCGCGTCCGCCCTTGCGGACGATGGCCCCCGCCACGCCGCCGCCGTGGGCCAGGTGCTCGTTGGCGGCGTTTACGATGGCGTCGACGTCTTCCTCGGTGATGTCACCCTGCACGACGCGGATCACGCGGCCGTCCGCGCGTTCGTGGGTGTGCAGCATCTGGTTCATCACACGAGCCCCGCCAGCAGGTCTATGGTTATCGTTTCGGCCGCGGAGGGCGCTGGCCAGGCTTCCTCTAGCGGGACGGTTGTCCTATCCACCTCAACACTGCGTCTTCGTCGTCGGGATGCAGCCGACAGTGCGTACGCACATACCCGTAGCTTCTCATGGAGGCCTGGATCTCCTCTATGTTGAACGGAGGCACCTCTTTGATATCCTCCAGTTCGATGATGTAGCGCCAGGGGTTCCTCCAAATATCAATCGCCTCGCCCTTGTCATCGCGGTGAACGCCGCTGAAACGAGCCACATACTGGATACTCTTTTCCCCCCTTGGAAGCGTACCCTTCGTAATGGCTATTAGCACCAAGTCATCCGGGTTAGCAGAGGGGACCTGATGCGTGGCATGTTTGGAACTTTCAAGCACCCCAGGGATGTTCTCCAGTCGCGTCTTCAGAAGCAACATGTTGACCACCTCCGTCAAATAAGCCCCGCCACCAGGTCCCGCACCTCCGACGTCGACAGTCCCATCCGGCCGGCGGACAGCGTCTTGATCTTGCCGCTGGTCAGCGCCTTGATCACCGCCCCTTCCATGCGGGCCGCCGCATCCGCCTCGCCGAGCTGCTCCAGCATCATCTGGGCGGCGCCGATGGCGGCCAGCGGGCAGACCACGTTCTGCCCCGTGTACTTGGGCGCGCTGCCCCCTATCGGCTCGAACATGGAGATGCCCTGAGGATTGATGTTCCCCCCGGCGGCGATGCCCATGCCGCCCTGGATCATCGCCCCCAGGTCCGTGATGATGTCGCCGAACATGTTCTCCACCACGATGACGTCGAACCACTCGGGGTTCTTGACGAACCACATGCAGGCGGCGTCCACGTG
>CAYFVS010000483.1:0-3483 GCA_964346565.1 uncultured candidatus Brocadiaceae bacterium
ACGGCGCCCGATGAGTTGGAGCAGCTGCTGTCCGCCCGGCCGCGCGTGGACTTCATCGCGCAGGAGCCCGAGGGCGAGCCGCCCGTGGCCCCCCGCGTTGAGCTGAGCATCGAGCGGCGCGACGAGTTCGGCCCGGACCTGGATTCGATGCTGGAGGAGCTGGGCCGAATCTGCGCCGACTACGACCACACGGTGGTCTACTGCATCGGCCCGGCCGAGGCGGACCGCTTCCGGGCCCTGCTGCGGGACCGCGAGTTCCCCCGGCTGGAGGAGCTGGAGCTGGCCGTCGGCCGGCTGAGCCACGGCGCGCTCTGCCCGGAGGCGGCCCTCGCGCTCATACCCCACCACCGGCTGTTCCGCCGCTACCGGCAGCGCCGCTTCGTTCGCCATGCCCACGAGGGCCGGCCGGTGGAGTCCGCGCAGGACCTGGCCCCGGGCGACCTGGTCGTGCACGTGGACCACGGCATAGGGCGCTTCCTGGGCACCAGCCTGATCGAGCGCGACGGCCGACGGCGCGAGCACCTGGAGCTGCAGTACGCCGACGGGGTGCACGTCCACGTGCCGGCCGAACGGATCGAACTGGTTCACCGCTACATCGGCGTGGGCGGGCGCGAGCCGGAACTGCACCGCATCCGCAGCGCCTCCTGGCGCCGGGCCAGACGCAGGGTCGAGGAAGCCGTCGAGGACCTGGCAGCCGAGCTGCTCGAACTGCAGGCCATCCGTGAGACACAGCCCGGCATCGCCGCCCCCGGCGAGACCGAGTGGCAGCTCCAGTTCGAGAGCGAGTTCCCCTACGAGGAGACCGACGACCAGCTCGACGCCATCGAGGACGTCCAGCGCGACATGCGCAGCCCCCGGCCGATGGACCGGCTGCTGTGCGGCGACGTGGGCTACGGCAAGACGGAGGTGGCCATGCGGGCCGCCTTCAACGCCGTGATGGGCGGGCGCCAGGTGGCCGTGCTGGTGCCCACCACCGTCCTGGCTCAGCAGCACTACCACACCTTCTGCGAACGGATGGCCGACTATCCCATATACGTCGAGATGCTCAGCCGCTTCCGGACTGGCGCCCAGTCGCAGGAGATACTGGAGGGCATGGCGCGCGGGACGGTGGACATCGTGGTGGGCACCCACAAGCTCCTTCAGGACGGCGTCAGCTTCAAGGACCTCGGCCTGGTCATCATAGACGAGGAGCAGCGCTTCGGCGTCAAGCACAAAGAGAAGCTGAAGAAGCTGCGCGCCACGGTGGACGTGCTCACGATGACCGCCACGCCCATACCCCGCACGCTGCACATGGCGCTGATGGGCCTGCGGGAGATAAGCGCCCTCCAGACGCCGCCCCGCGACCGGCAGGCCATAAGGACGCGGGTGGGCAAGTTCGACCCCGAGCTGGCGCGCCACGCCATCCTGCGCGAGCTGAGCCGCGAGGGCCAGACATACGTCATCCACAACCGCGTCCACAGCATTGACGGGTTCGCCGACCGGCTGCGCCGGATAATCCCCGAGGCCACCATCGCGGTGGCCCACGGCCAGATGCCCGAGCGTGAGCTGTCCGAGACGATGGAGCTGTTCACCGACGGGGCGATTGACGTGCTGGTCAGCACCACCATCATCGAGAACGGCCTGGACATCCCGAACGCCAACACGCTGGTAGTGGACCGGGCGGAGCTGCTGGGGCTGGCCGAGATGCACCAGCTCCGGGGGCGCGTCGGGCGTTACATACACAAGGCATACGCCTACTTCTTCGTCCCTCGCGACCGGCCGGTCACCCCGGAGGCGGAGAGCCGCCTGGACGCCATACGGCGCTACAGCCAGCTGGGGGCGGGCTTCGACATAGCCCTGCGCGACCTCGAGATGCGGGGGGCGGGCAACATCCTGGGCCCCGCCCAGTCCGGCCACATCGCCGCCGTCGGTTACAACCTGTACTGCCGCCTGCTGATGCGCGCCGCCGCCCGGCTGAAGGGCGAATCCATCGAGGAGCCGCCGCGCGTGACCCTGGACGTGGGCATGGAGGCATACCTGCCGCCCGACTACGTGCCCACCCCGCGCGGACGCATGGAGCTGTATCGGCAACTGAGCGGCTGCACTACCGTCGAGGAGGCCCACGGGGCTCTGGAAGCCATGCGGGATCGCTACGGGCCGCCTCCAAAGGAAGCGGTCAACCTGGTGCTGGAGACCGAGGTGCGCATTCTGGCCGACCGGGCCGGTGTCGCTTCGATACACCTGGAGGACGGGCGGCTGCACTTCGGCCTGCGGGACGCCGAGCAGTTCCGCCGGCACTTCGCCGAGTCCCGCCGGCGGCCGCGGCTGGTGGGGGACGATCTGGCCGTGCTGGACGACGGCTTCCCGCGGGGCAACCCCCCCATGCTCGCCGTCTTCCTGCGCCGTCTGCTCACCGCCCCGGAGGCATAGACGCGCCCGTGTTCTTCCAATGGGGGTAGGCGCGGCGTCCCCGCCGCGCCAGGTCCGGCGAGACGCCGGACCTACCCATAGTGCCGTGTGAACCGCCGAACGGTCACGCGTCGTCTTCTCCGGCCTCGGCGGCGCACATGTTGTGCAGTTCTGCGAAGAGGTCTATCGCCTCGACACCAGCCTTTAAGGCCTCCACGGCAACAGACCGGTTGATCTCTTCTAAGGAGCCATGGACAAAGCGATTGCGCAGACTCCTGATGCGCTGGTACCGCGTACACCATGAGGGCGAAAGGCGCCTCAACTCCTTCCGGAAGCGCTTCCCGCTCAAGGCGCGGAAGACGGCTTCACGCTCGGGGTCGCTTCGGTACGATTCCACCGTTTGGTGCGCCACCTTGTACGGCTTCCCAGTGCGGATGCAGATGCCCCTCTCGAGGACCGCATCAAACAGCGCGTCCACGAAGGCGGACACAAGCATGAGTACTGTCTTGTACTCCTCGTACCCAAGGTTGATCAGCTCAAACACGTCGTAAGCCGCCTCGTGATCATCCGCTAGCGTCAGTCCGAACTCATCGCCGATGATCTCCAACGCCCTGGCTGCGGCCATCACGGGATCATCCTCAGCCGCTGCCTCCTCTCGCAGCTTCCTCAACGCGCGACCAACATCGGCCTCATCCACTTCGCGGCCCAGAACGCGCGGGGCTGCAGCAGCGACCCCGGCTTTGCTGCCCTCTTTCCGGTCTTCGCCCCTACCGAACAGGTAGAATGCGCTACGTAGCGTGTCCAGGGCCAAGTAGGGAGGCCAGTCGTTCCTTAACCCGCCCCTGCCGCAAGCGGAACAAGCCATGTTAGGATTTGCCCAACCCTCAGCGCGCTTTGGCAGCACGGTCTGGCACTCCCGGCAAAGCGCTCTGGTGAACCTTCTATGCACTGCTTCCCCCCTGGAGGTCAACTCCGCCAGATCTTCTTCACTCAGTTGCATGTCTGCCTCCCCGCCCCGGACCGGCATTACCTCACTGCTGCGCTCTGCAGAATACAATCCTGCTGATACGTGTAGCCATCGTATGAAGCCCGGCA
>CAYFVS010000484.1:0-9177 GCA_964346565.1 uncultured candidatus Brocadiaceae bacterium
CCCATCGAGGCGTCCGGCGAGCCGTTGCCCCAGTCCAAGTTGACCGTGGCGTCCACGCGGGTCAGCGCGTGGTTGGTGAAGTCCATGTTGTCGTAGTAGTCGCCGGTCAGGCCGTCACCACCGACCTGCGGCGTCGCGCTGGCCTCGTTGGGGTAGCCGGACTCGTTCAAGGATGTGTCCACGGCGGTGACCGTATAGCAGTACTGCGTCTCGGGGCTGAGCCCTGTATCGCTGTAGCTGCTGGTCGCGACGCCCGTGGCGATCTGCGAGCCGCCGCGATAGACGTTGTAGCTGTCCAGGTCCGGCTCGGAGTTGTCCGCCCAGTCCAGGTCAATCTGGCTGGAGCTGACCGCTGTGGCCGTCAGTCCGGCAGGCGCGGCCGGAGGGGTAGTATCGCCACCGTCGCCGGACAGGAGGACCGCCGTGATGGAGTAGGGCGGCAGACCCAGAGAGAACGCGTTGCCTGAGACGCTGACGTTGCCCTCCACCAGCGCGTTGTTCGTGTGCGAGTAGAACGTCTGCCCGCTTGGTAGATTGCTCAGCTCGAGTGTGGTGTAGTTGCCGGCGGGCACACTGAAGTTCGCCAGCGAAACGTCGGTAGTGAGCGTGCTTGAGGGGTGGCGATTCAGCACGATGAGCGTCATCGCATCGCCGGCCTCGTTGACCGAGGCGTAGGCGCCGACCATCGAGTCGTCGGTGCAGGTCGTCTCGACACGGATATCCTGTCCATATCGGCTGAACAGGTGGCAGACCTCCCAGTCCTGATCCGCCCAGTACCAGGCGGTGAAAGCCTCGACTCCGTGGTCGGCAAACGTGCCCAGGATCGAGGCGTACCAGAGTGCGTTGACCATCGGCGAGCGATCCTCCACGCCGCCTTCTGTAGAGGAGATGGTGATGCCGTGGCCGGCACCGAAGTGCTCATCGAGCCACTCCTCGATGTGGCCGAAGATGTACTCGTTCTTCTGGTCCTCATGCCAGCCGCCGTCCGGCCATCTCTTGCAGCCGCTCGCAGCCGGATACTGGTAGTTCGGATCGTAGAAGATGCGCCACTCCTGAAGCAGGTCGGCATCGCTCAGGCCGCTGTGAGGCGTGTAAATGTGGATGTTGAGCAGGTCAATGAGGTTGTCGCCGTACGTCTGGCTCTCCTGCGCCATCCGGTAGATGAAGTACTCTGACCAGGGCATGCCGTCCACGAACTCGTGGTTCGACCAGTTCCACCAGTACCACTCGGACATGAAGCCCGGCGCCGCCACTTTGATGCCGGGGTAGCGATCCTTGACCTCTTTGGCAACGGCCACGTACTTCTGGACACACTCCTCAGCCGTCAAGTCCGCCGGAGTGATGTCGTCGTGCGTGCTGGTCCAGCCGCCCGGCTCGTTGTCTATGTGCCAGTACTGGAATCGCGACTGGGGGTAGCCAAGGGTGTTGAACCAGTAGTCACATATGTTGACTGAATCCTGTGGCGTCCACGTCTGCAGGTACAGGCTTGTGTCCCCGCCGCCGCACAGGTTCAGAGAACCGTTGGTTTCGCTCCCCTCGTAGTTGTGGGCGTCGGTCGTCGCCACCCAGCCGAGCGCCGGGAAACTGGCCAGCATCTGGAGGCCCGGCACTTCGCTCACACAGAAACCTGCGTGATCGTGCCATAGCTGAGTGTAAACGTTGTTGAACCAGTCCGGGTGGGAGGACAGGTCGTTCTCCCAGTTATACTTCGTGCCGTTATTGCCCTGCGAGATGCGGACCAGGTTGATGCCCGCTTCCTCGACCAGGTCAAGGTGATCCGAGTTGAAGTCATTGATGCCGCCGAAGTTGAAGAGGTTCTTGCCGAAGATGTATGGGGAGATGGACCGCCGGCCCGCTGCCGCATCCACAGTTACGTCCACGGCCGCGACTGACGTGGCCGTGACCACCAACAGCAGAATACACCCGAGCGACGTGATTCGCTTTAACATCGCCGCTGCTCCTTGAGAACCACAGTTTCCGTTCTGCTACTACGCACGAAATCGCCGCCAGGTGCGTCTGCCGGTCTCGCCTCCTTGCCGTAGTTGGTGCCGGGGGCCACCGTCTGCCGGGTCGACAGCCCCGTTGAGTCTCAACTATCCCCACGGCTTTTCAAACAGACTCTAACATCTCAGGGTTGGGATGTAAAGGACGATATATGGACTGAGCCATTTGCGCTGTGGGCCTATCCGCGGGCAGACGGGTCGCTCATGCTGCCGGCGAAGCGGCCCAGAGCGTCGCGCGCGGGTTGACAGCACTTTGCCAGCGGGCGACAATCGCGGGCGCCGTCAGTCCTCACCATCAGTCTTCCAGCAGGGGAACGTCATGAGATGGTTTCTGGAACAAACATCCCTGATCTGCGTGGCAATGCTCCTCTGTCTTGCTGTGGCTTCGCCAGCGCGGGGAGAAGAGAAGGTGGCACGGCCCGCGTTCCCGGGACCGGACCGGCTGCTGCTGCCGGCCGTCGGTCCGGGCCTGGTCCGGGTGGACGGTGACCTGGCCGAGTGGGCGGGGCGACCGTTCGTGTACCTGAGCGACCGGTGGCAGCGCATCCAGGCTGACTCGGAGCTGCCGGCGCGCGAGGATCGCGCGGCGGCGGCGCTCGCCCGCGATGGGGAGGCACTGTTCGTGGCCTTCCGCGTTGTGGACGAGGAGGTGGCGAACACACACCCCGAGAACCTGTGGCGGGGGGACTGTGTCGAGTTGTTCGTGGACGTGAGGCGGGAAGGGGATGGTCTGGGCGAGGCGCCCTACTCGCCGGGCTGCTACCAGCTCGTCTTCTCACCGGTGTCCCTGGATGGCGAAGTGCAGCCGCGCTGGCGGTGTCTGCAGACCGATCCGGGGGCGCCGGACAAACTCCAGGTGGCCTCCGCGTTGCTGGAGGACGGCTACGCGGTCGAGGTCCGCATTCCATTCGTTGAGTTGGACGGCGCGTCGGGCGAGCGCTTCGAGAGCCCGGTAGGGATAGACGTTCAGGTGGACGACGCGATACTCGGCGCGGACGGGAATTGCAGCGACAGGGTCGCCTACTCCTGGCGGGGCATAGAGGGCAGCTACCAGTCGCCGCAGGTCTTCGGCCGCACGGTGCCCATGGGAGCCGACGCTCGGGCAGCGGAGGTAGTTACGTACGTCCGTCCACGGCCTGTAGCCGGACTGCCCCGGCCATCGGTCGTCGCGGGCGTGGCGGCGCTCGCGGAGCCGCCCCGGCTGGAGCTGGAGTTCCGCTACGAGGGAACGCGGGGCGACCGCCCTCTCAGGGAGGAGAATTGGGAGGTGCCGGCCGGCACCGAGAACGCGCCGCACGGGGAGAGGGCCGCCCGTGAGTGGGACGATGAGATGCTGGGTCTGAAGCTGCGCGAACAGCGCATCGAGCTGTCCCGGCTCATCGGCGGACGCTACTACTTCACCGCCGAGTGTGGGCTCCCCGGCGGCCCGGTGACGGATGAGGAATGGTTCTACTACTACGAGGCTCAGCCGGAGGGGCAGTTCCGCCGCGCCGGGGCGTCGCTGGAGGGCGACGAGCTGATCGGCGCGCTCGCGGGCAGTCTCTACGCCGACCTTGAGTCGCCACACTGGGTGTTCACCGACCGGCAGATGCGATTGCGCATCTACGAGCCGGCGGCCGACTGCGCGTGGGGTGTCTCGGAAGGGCTTGGAGCCGCGCAGCCGGTGGGTGTGGAACTGCGCCTGAGCCCGCTCGGAGACGAACGGCAGACCACCGCCGCCTTCCAGCAGGTGTTGAGCCCCCGAGGGGCTGCCATCGAGTTCCGCACCGACGACCTGCCGGACGGCGTCTACAAAGGGCGCCTCTACGTGCTCCTGCCGGAGGGCGAAGCCCGGCCCGTGGTGTATCCGGAGGATGGCGTGCAACCGGAGTTCTGGCCCAACGAGATCGTGGGCATCCAGCGCGGCCGCGACTACGAGCTGTCGGCCGTCATCAACGACGGCGCCGACATGCTCACCCGGGCGGTCCCCGTGGGCGATCCGTACCGGGAGCGGTTCCCGCAGGACGACGAAGCGCACTGCTTTGGGCGCAGCATCTGGGACATGCAGCTCTACGAGGGCCGCATTTACACCGGCTGCGGCGACTGGAACCGCAACCAGGGGCCCATTGACATACTCTCGTTCGGTCCGCCGGAAGGCGAAGGCGCGCTGTCCTTCCGCAAGGAGTTCACCATAGACGGCGAGTCCGTCGAGGCCATGCGGATGCTGGAAGGGCGGCTGGTTGTGCCGGACATTGACCCGCAAGACCCGTGGGAGCTGGGCAACCTCTACATCAAGCACGAGGGAGAGTGGGTCAAGCGACGCACCATCCCCAACGGCATCCACTGTTTCGACGCGGCGTACCACGATGACCGGCTGTACGTCGCCACGGGCACGGAGGCCGGGGCCGCGCTGTACGCCTCCGAGGACTGGGGGGAGACGTGGGAGACGGTGGCGCGCGCCCAGGGCGGGGACTGGATGGAAGGGCGCTACTACCAGGTCGCCCCGGTCGGGAAGGCGCTGGCAGTGGTGGCCTCGCGGTCAGACGCGTACATCTACCTGCTCGTCGAGGGCGAGCTGCGCCGCGTCATACAGCCCTTCCTCCCTGGCGCCGAGCGGTGCTGGTATCCCCACCGGCTGACGCCCTTCGCCGGCAAGCTGCTCTACGCACCGCGGTTGTGGACGGAGGAGGATCTCCGGATGCCTGCACCGCTCTACCTGATGAGGGACTTTGAAGAGGGTGGATGGCTGGTAGATGGCTTCCAGGAGCGTCAGGTGCACGACATCATCGTCCGTGGCGGGAGCGTGTTCGTGCTCACCAGCGAACCGGCGTGGGACGGCTACGCCTGCGAACTGCTGCACTCGCCCGACGCCCGCAACTGGACGCGCATCGCCGAGTTCGCAACGCCCGCCAGGGCAGAATCCCTGGAGGAGCTGGCGGGTGTGTTCTACGTGGGACTGGCGTCGGCCTATGAGGAGGCGAACCCCGCAGCAGGTCGCATCTGCCGGCTGGAGTGAACCGCTCAGCCGCCCCCTCGCAGGTCGTCGAAGCTGATGATGTCCGGCCCGACGCGGCCCTCGCCGGGGGTGACGATGCGGTTCTGCTGCTGCTCGCGCAGCTGGTCGAGTTGTTGCTGCAGTCGCTGGCGGACCTCCTCGATCTTGGGCTTGGCCTCGGAACTGTACTTCTCGAACGCCTCCGCAACCGAAGCCGCCTCTATCTCGAAGGAAATGGGAAGCTGTTGGACACCGACCGGGGTGCGCATGTTGATGGCGCCCCGTCCGATGAAGCGAACCGTGTCGCCCTCCAGGCTCTCCAGCCGGTCAATCACCTTGATCGGGAAGTCGGGGTCGCCCGTATCGTCCTGCACGAGTTCCTGCTTGCGGTATATCATCCGTTCGTCCCTGGCAAAGGCCGGGCGAGTCTAACGCGGCCACGCAACGTACGGTAGCGTACTGCGGCCCCCGTCGCAACCGTGGCGGCTACAGACGCCGTGCGGCTGCTCGCAGGTGGCGGGCCGCCCTCCTGTGCAGCCGGCGCGCCCGGCTGACGGCGGTCCGGTAGGCACCTCGGTCCTCGGAGCGGGCCTGACCGGCCTGCGCACGTGCTCCGTGCGCTTGGCAGGCAAGGGCGCTCGCCATGGTGCCGTAGGCGTCTGCTGCGCTGTTGAGGGCACGGGCGGCACGGCGCGGCACCGGGAAGTTCCCCCCGGACGCCAGGAACCGCACTGCCTCCCGCTGTGTGGTGCACGCGCGGCTGGCCGCCTTCCGTGCGCACCGCCAGCCGTCCGTCCGGCCGTTGGGACAGAAGTCCGAGCCGTCCGCCTGCTGGAGCCATCGGTCGTAGGTCCGCTCACCGAAGACCCTGTCTTCTCCGTCGCAGTCTCCGCTGGCCAGCTCAGCGCCGAAGCACAGTGCCTCGCGGAACGCTTCATAGGACGTCAAGCAGCGTTCCGCCGGCCTGAGCACGTACAGCGACGAGCCCTCAGCAACCAGGTCAGAGTGGGGCAAGCCGGCCGGCCTGGCAAGCCGGGCCTGCTGCCCTTTGGGCCAGTCGGTCAGAATGCCCCAGGCCGGCGGCGAGTCGCAGAGCACGACCTGGCCCTCCTGCGCCGCCTGTCGCGCTCGCAGTCTCCCTTCGGAGGCGCGCAGCCGCTCGGCGTTGAACCCCAGCGCATGTCCCAGAAAGGCCAGCCGCATATCGCCGCAGGAGGCCGCGATGCAACCTGCGCAGGCGCAACCTGCCTCCAGCGTTGGCGCGAACGCTGCCGCCGAGAGCCCTGCCACCCAGTGGTAGGGCACCGGCCGGTTCCAGAACGAGAGGGCGGCCTGGACGCACGCGACAAAGGAGTCCACCTCATAGTGCCTGCCGGCCACGCGAACGGGAAGTGCTGCGTTCGAAGACATGGTCTATCGCGCAGGCCAATAGGGGAAAGGACTCCACCGCGCGCACCTGTCCGTGACTATGCCTATGTGGGGCGCGACGGTTCCCGATTCGCTTCAACCCATGGTACTGGAAAGGGCTGCGGCGCGCAAATCGGGCCGCTCCGCTGGCATTGGCCTGCTGCCGTCCGTAGAATGCTGGGCTCGGGGACTGCGGACCGGCCCACCAGATGAACCAGGGAGGATGGATATGCGCGTTCTGATGTCGAGGCATTCGGAGGGTTTCGAGCACGCCTACCTGCCCTACGCGGAGGTGGCCGTCAAGAAGCTGGGACAGGAGTCGGGCCTCTACGAGGCCGTGACCACCGCCCGCAGCCGTCTCATCACGGCGGACTTCCTGGAGGGGATTGACGTGCTGGTGTTCGCCACCACGGGGGAGTTGCCCCTGGACGAGGACCAGAAGCAGGCGGTGCTTGACTTCGTCCGCAGCGGCAAGGGCTTCGTGGGCATCCACAACGCGGCTGACACCTTCTACAAGTGGCAGGAGTACGGTGAGATGCTCGGCGGTTACTTCGCCGCCCACCCCTGGACGCAGGAGGTCGCCATCAACGTCGAGGACACCGAGCATCCGACCATGTGCATGTTGGGCGAGTCGTTCCAGGTTTATGACGAGGTCTACACGTTCAGGAACTGGAGCCGCGACCGGACGCACGTGCTGATGTCGCTGGACAACGACTCGGTGGACCTGTCCAAGGGCAACCGGGACGATGAGGACTATGCACTGGGCTGGTGCCACCAATACGGGGAGGGGCGCGTGATGTTCACTGCGCTCGGGCATCCGCCGGAGCTTTGGGAGAAGGACTGGTTCCTGCAGCACGTGCTGGCCTGCATCAAGTGGGCCGGGCGGCTGGCTTGAGCGCCTGCCGGAGGTGAAGGGGTGAGGCTCTGTATGGCGCGCACGCTGCCCACTGTCGCGCTGGCGCTCCTCTGCCTGCTCGGGCTGCCCGTCGCCGTCGCCGCTGAACAGACCGCGCAGGTGCAAAGGGAGCAGTGGAACGCCGTCTATCTGAACGGGCAGAAGTCCGGGTACCAGCACCTGGTCCGGCGGCGCCTGAGCGAGGACGGCGGGGCCCTCTGCCAGACCACCGTGGAGCAGGCGTTCGCCGTGCGCCGGGGGCCGATGCGGATCCAGTTCAAGATGACGTCCTTGGTTGTGGAAGACGCGGATGGCCGTGTGCTGCGGTTCCAGACCGAGTCGCAACAGGGGCCGCTGCGCCAGCAGATGGAAGGCCGCAGGGAGGGGGAGGAGATGGTCGTGCGCTCCGGCACGGGTCCGTCGGCGACGACGAGCCGCGTGCCCGCGCCCGGAGGTCTCGGCCCCTGTGCCCAGGAGCGCCTGCGCGGGGATAGGGGCTTCAAGCCCGGGACGCAGTACAGCTTCCCGGCCTTCCTTGCGGAGATGCCCACCACCGACGTCATCGCCACTGTGACGGTCGGCCCTGTGCAGGAGGTGGAGGTCGGTGGGCAGACCAGGGAGCTGCACCGGCTGGACTACCAGTTCAGCCTGCTGTCTGGCATGGACGCTGCCGAGTGGGTGGACGAGGAGAACACCACGTGGCTCGCGCGCGTCGCCGCCGGCCCGGGGCTCATCATCGAGTTGCACCGGACCGACCGGGAAGACGCGCTGGGGGAGAACGGTGCGGCGGACATCCTGCCGTCGGCACTGGTTCAGCCCGACCGCCCCATCGCCAACCCGCGTGAGCGTGACAGGCTGCGCCTGCTGGTCAGCGCGCGGGAGCGGGGCGAGCCGCTGCCCGACCTGCCGGAGGACGCCCACCAGAGCGTCCGGCGGATCGAAGAGGGCCAGGTTGTCACCATCCGCCGGGCGGCGCCTGACCCCGCCCGAAGCTACACCGTGCCCCACACCGGCGAAGAGCACGCGGACCTCCTCCGCCCCAACCACTGGATGGAGCTGGAGGACCCCGACGTGCAGGAGATGGTCCGCGAGGCGGCCGGACCGGAGCGCGACGCATTGCGCGTGGCACGGCGCATAGAGTCCTACGTTGCCGCCCAGATCACGCGCAAGGACCTGAGCATGGGGATGGCCACGGCCGCTGAGACTGCGCGCGAACGTGCCGGCGACTGCACCGAGCACGCCGTGCTGGTGGCCGCGCTGGCCCGGGCTGCGGGCATCCCCGGCCGCGTGGTGGACGGGCTGGCTTACGTGGAGGACTGGCCGGGCGTGGGCGCGACCTTCGGCTACCACATGTGGGCCGAGGTCTGGGTGGGACAGTGGCTGCCGTTGGACGCGGCGCTCGGGGGGCACGATGCGACGCACCTGGCCCTGTCGCGCAGCGACCTGAACGAGCCGGACGCGCTGGCGGGCGCGGCGGGCATTGTGCCGTTCCTGGGGCGCCTGCAAATCCGGGTACTGGAGCCGGAGCCGGCTCCGGCGGCCGGGGAGCCCGGTTGAACCGCCGGCCGGGCGCTTCTACAATGGCGAGGTAGGTGCCGGGGGTGCCCACGACCTTCTGCGTCCAGCTCTAAGGGGAGAGCCCGTTGTCCTCCCGAGCATTCAAGACGCTGCTGGCGGCAGTTGCCGCGCTGTTCGTGCTGATAATCGGCCTACGGGCGCTGCCGGGGCTGCTGGTGGACTACTGGTGGTTCCGGGCGCTGGGCCAGGGGCCGGTCTTCACGAAGATGCTGTTCACGAAGTTCTGGCTGTGGTGTCTGGGTTTCGCCATAGCCTTCTTCGGCGCCGCGGCAGGCCTTGTATTGGGGTTGAACAGCACGGGCGACCAGGCGGTCATGTTC
>CAYFVS010000485.1:0-9743 GCA_964346565.1 uncultured candidatus Brocadiaceae bacterium
CGGTCCCGGTGGTCGCCGCGGTACATCATGAACTGCTTGCCCACGTTGCTCTGATTGCTGATGCACCTGGCCTTCTGCCCCTCCCGTCGCGCCCGGTTCAGAGCAGGCATCAACATGCCAGCGAGGATAGCAATAATGGCAATGACGACAAGCAACTCAACCATTGTAAACGCTCTTTTCATGTCCACCCTCCGGGGCCCGCTGGGGATGATTGGATGACCTGCATCTTTTGTTAGTATAAGCCGACCCTCCGCCGGGGTCAAGAGGCAATCGGCCCTGAGGGCTCCAGGCACGGACAGACAGGGGCGAGAGGGGCCGCAAGGCTGACCTCCGCAGCCACCGGAAGGCGCGCGGGTTGGCCGGGCGGGCCGCGGGGCGCGGACCGCGACTGGCCCGGTTGGGCGCGCTTCGCAGAAGTTGTGAAGCGCTCCCGCCGCCAGCTCTGCGCCTGCTGGCAAGCCGTCGGGCGCCGTGATATAATGGTGTAACGTTGGGCAGATGCCCGTGCGAGGATAGTGAGCCCGCCCCCCGGGCCCTTCACACCCGGGCCGTTCCCGACTGGAGAGAGAGCAACATGCCTGCACCGTCACCGCCAGGCAGGCGGCCGGACCGGCAACCGAAACGGCCGCAACAGCCGGGCGGGCCGCCGCAGAAGCGCTCGCGCTGGACCTTATGGTACTTCCTGCTCGGACTCGCGCTGATCCTGTTCATCATGTGGTCCAGCCAGTCCGGAAAGCGCGAGCAGATCACCTACGGCCGGTTCCGCAAGCTGCTGACCGACGGCCAGGTCGCCTACGCGGAGCTGACCCCCGACAAGGTCAAGGGGAGACTGATTGAGACAGGCCCTGACGGCGAGCCGAAGCAGTTCGTGGCCAACCGCATGAAGGACGACGACGAGCTGCCCGGACTGCTCCAGCAGAAGCTGAGCGAGAACTGGGATGCCCCCTCACCCTCCTGGCTGGAGAACCCTTTGCTGCTGTGGATCCTGCCCATACTGCTCATAGTGATCGCCTGGCGCTTCATACTCGGACGCATGAACCCGGTCAGCGGCGTGATGGACTTCAGCCAGAGCCGCGCCCAGGTCGTCGCACAGAAGGACGTAGGCGTGACCTTCGACGACGTGGCCGGCATCGAGGAGTGCAAGAAGGAACTGGAGGAGGTGGTGGAGTTCCTGCGCAACCCGTCGAAGTTCACGCGCCTGGGAGGCCGCATCCCCAAGGGCGTTCTGCTGGTCGGCCCCCCGGGCACGGGCAAGACGCTGCTGGCCAAGGCGGTTGCCGGCGAGGCAGGGGTGACGTTCTTCAGCCTGAGCGGCTCGGACTTCGTGGAGATGTTCGTCGGCGTCGGCGCCGCCCGGGTGCGCGACATGTTCGAGCAGGCCCAGAAGGCGGCCCCATGCATCATCTTCATAGACGAGCTGGACGCCCTTGGCAAGGCCCGGGGCATGGGATGGAGCGGAGGCCACGACGAGCGCGAGCAGACGCTGAATGCCCTTCTGGTGCAGATGGACGGCTTCCAGACGCAGAAGGGCGTCATCCTGCTGGCCGCCACCAACCGGCCGGAGATGCTGGACCCCGCCCTGCTGCGGCCGGGACGGTTCGACCGGCACGTCATGGTGCCCGCCCCCGACCTGAAAGACCGGGAAGGCATACTGCACGTGCACACCAGAGATGTGACGCTCAGCGATTCGGTTGACCTCCACAAGCTGGCCGCCATGACTCCCGGATTCGTGGGCGCCGACCTGGCCAACCTGGTCAACGAGGCCACGCTTCTGGCCGCCCGGAGGGGCAAGGACGAGGTCCAGACGCAGGACTTCGAGGACTCCATCGAGCGCGTGGTCGCCGGCCTGGAGAAGCGCAACCGCCTGATGAACGAGGAGGAGAAGGACACCGTGGCCCACCACGAGGCCGGCCATGCCCTGGTGGCTTGCCTGGTGGAGGGGGCGGACCCCGTCAGGAAAGTATCCATGATCCCCCGCGGCGCGGCAGCCCTGGGCTACACGATGCAGATGCCCACAGAGGACCGATACGTCCTGAAGAAGAGCGAGCTGATGGACCGCATGGCAGTCATGCTGGGCGGCCGCTCCGCCGAGGAGGTCGTCTTCGGCGAGGTCTCCACCGGCGCCAACAACGACCTGCAGAAGGCCACCGATCTGGCCCGCGAGATGGTCACCCGGTACGGCATGTGCGAGGAACTCGGCCCGCTCAGCTACGCCAAGGGCGAACCGTCGTTCGGAGCGCCCCCCGAGATACAGCTCGGGAAGCCCTGGAGCGAACGCACCGCCCGCCAGATAGACCAGGCCGTGCGCGAGCTGGTGGACCGGGCGCACCAGCAGGCGACCGCTCTGCTGGCGGGGCATAGGGACGCGCTGCTCGCGTTGGCCGCCACTCTGAAGGAGCGCGAGGTCATTGACCAGCCCGAGCTGGCCGAACTGCTGGCGGAGCACGGCATCGAGCTGCCGCCGGCTCGCGGGCGGGAACCGGAAGAGCAGCCCCAGCAGGAGCCGGTGGCCCAGCGGACCGAAAGGCCGGCCGAATGACTCCCGCCCCCGCGCATACCCCCGGCCCAACTGAGGAGCGCCCCGTGGCAGAGCACGAGGACGCCGCCGCCCAGACGCCCGCGGAGGAGCCCGAGCGCCTTGCCGAGAGCCAGCCGAGCGAGGGCATCTCTGCCGCGCGCAAGATACGCTTTGCCCTGCTGGTGCTGCTCCTGCTGGTCGTGGGCGGAGCAGCCCTATATCGGTACGTGCACCGGCGACGGGCGGAGACCCAGCGCCTGGAGCAGGTGGCCGAGGCCCTGGAGCAGGCCCGCTCCCACCTCGGAGCCATGCGTCCCCGGGAAGCGCTGCAGGCGCTGGCGCGCGCCGCCGAACTGGACCCCATGAACGGGGAAGTGGCCAGGCTCGCCATCGCGGCGCTCTACGCCAGCAGGCAGATAGAACCCGCCCTCGGCGAGTTCAACCGGATCAGCAGAGGGCCCGCCAGCGAGATACACCAGGGCGGAAGCGAGTACATCCGCCGCTGCGGGCTGCTGTGGAACCTGGCCAGGCGCATCACGGCCGGCGCGGACTCCGACCGGCAGCGGGCACTGGCTCTGTGCCGCTGGTTCGCCCTGTACCTGATGCCGCTGGACACGACCTCGGCCCCGGCCGAGCCCGTCCTGGTCGCCCTGCAAGGCTACGGAAGTCCCGATCAGATGGCGTGGACATACGCTGCCCTTGCCCGCCAGGTGGATGTGCCCTGTGTCGTGGTCGTCGGCTCGAGTGAAGCCGAGGAGGAGGCCCCGCGCACGCCTGACCATCCGATGGTCGAGGTCCACCCGACCGAGGGTGAGCCCTTCCTGTTGGATCCATGGCTGGCGGCCCCCGTGGTGGACACTGGCTCGGGGGAGCTGCTTTCGTTGGAGGACCTGCGGGCGGACCCCGCCGCGTACAGCCGCTGGCTGGCGCTGGCCGGCCTGAAGCACCGCTCCGAGCGGGAGCCGTTCGCGTCGGCAAGGCGTCTGATCGCCGCTCACCCGGCGACCATGGATGCTCGCTTCGCGATGTTCGAGCAGGCATTGGCTGTGCTGCGGGAGCACCCACGCCTTGTGCTGACACCTGCCAGGCCGGAGCCGGAGGTCGCTGAGGACCTGTGGCAGTACCCCGAGCAGGTCCTCAGCAGCGACATCTCACCGGAAGCGATCGACCGAGCCTATCAGCCGGTGCGGCTGGCCGCGCCTGGCAGAAACCGGCAGCTCCTGGGCGACTTCCAGGGGGCGGCACAGGCGTACTCGATGATACTACGGGACCTGGAATCCAAGCTGGCCGAAGCCGACGTGGAACAGACGGCGGCCGCCCTCAGGGAGGCCCTGGAGAACGTGAGCTTCCACCAGGGGATGAACCTGCACGAGGCCGGCCGGCTGGAACCGGCTCGGGAGCGCATATCCGCCTATCTGGAGCAGTACCCGGAGGGCCGGTGGCGGCCGCTGGCACGGGTTCTGCACGCCGACATCCGGGCAGCCGAAGACGGAGCCGACTCGTGGAGCGCCCTGCCGCCGTCGCGTCGGCTCTACGGGGCTCTGAGAGAGAGGGGGTTGCTGCCGGGACCGCGGGTGGCAGGCGCCGAACTGCCGGCCGACAGCGCCCTGCAGACCCAGGCAGGCTGACCCCACCGACATGCGTCAACTGCGCCGCACGATTCTGACTTACATCCGCCGGCACGAGCTGCTGCGCGAGGGGGACGGCGTGGTGGCCGGCTTCAGCGGGGGCGCCGACTCGCTCGCGCTCGTGCTCCTGCTGGAGGAGATATCAGGCAGCGGCCAGTTGCCGCTCGAACTGAGCCTGGCCCATCTGGAGCACGGGCTGCGCGGGGCGGAGTCACGGCAAGACGAGCGGTTCTGCCGGAGGTTTGCGCGGGAGCACGGACTGCCGATCTGCGTCGAGGAGGTGGACGCTGCAGCCGTCGCCGAAGCGGAAGGGGGCAACCTGGAGGCGGTGGCACGCCGGCTGCGCTACGACTTCCTGCGCCGGGCCGCGGAGCAGGCCGGCGCCTGCGCGGTGGCCACCGGGCATCAGGCCGACGACGTGGCCGAGACGGTGCTGCTGCGGCTGCTGCGCGGCGCGGCGGTAACCGGCCTGGGTGCCATGCGGCCCGTCCGGCCCCTGGGCGCGTCGGTGCGGCTGGTCAGGCCTCTGCTGAGCGCCCGCCGGCATGAACTGCGCAGTTACCTGGAGTCGAAGGGGGAGACCTGGCGCAGGGATAGCAGCAACCGCGACGTCCGCTACACAAGGAACCGCATCCGGCACGAGCTGATACCCGCCCTGGAGGCGGACTACCCCACGTTCTCGGTCGAGTCGCTGGCCGCGCTGAACGAATCAGCTCTGGAGGTGACCGAGCTGTTGTCGGAACTGACCGATCGGCTCTGGAGGGATGCCTGCCGCAGGGATGCCGGCGGCGAGGTGGTGCTCGAGGCCGGCCCCCTGGCAGAGGCCCCCGCCGCCCTGCGCAAGGTGGCCGGCGCTCGGGCTGTGGGCCGGCTGGAGGCGGAAGCGCCGCTGCGCGCAGAGCACTACGCGGAGCTGGCGGCACTGCCTCGCCGGCCGGTGGGCGAGGAGCTGACGCTGCCCGGGGGCGTTCTGGCGCGGCGTGAGCACGGCGCGGTTTACTTCGCGCGGCGCAAGCCGGCCGAGCGGCTGCCGCAGCGGAGGCTGGACATCCCGGGACAGGTGGAAGTGCCGGAGGCCGGGCTGCGCATCGAATGCGCCGAACTGCCGGGCGAGCTGGATCCGGAACAGGCGCGCGCGATGAGTTCCAGGTGGCAGGTGCACGTGGCGCGCCGCCCGGTGGGGGATCACTTGCTGGTGCGCGGCCGGCGGCCCGGCGACCGGTTTCACCCGTTGGGCGGACCGGGCAGAAGGAAGCTGAAGGAGTTCCTCATTGACGCGCGCGTCCCCCGGCATGAACGTGACAGGATACCCCTCGTGCTGGCCGACGGCAGGCGCATCGTCTGGGTGGTCGGCCATCGCATGGGCGAGCCGTTCAGAATACCCCGGGGCGGCGCTCGGGCACTGCGCCTGCGTGCCGTGCGGGCGACCGGAGTCGAGACCTGAACCCAACTTCGCCACTCCCAAGGGTTGCTTTACAGCCCGACCGTAGGGTACGATACGGGACTGCCAGGACATCCCTTCTCCGATGAGAACCCTCACCTACATTAAGCTCATAGCCCTCGGCGCCCTACTCCTCGCGGCGGGACTTGTCCTGCGCGAGGTGCGCCGCCAGACCGACCCCGAGAACGTGCGGCGCTCCCTGCTGGCGGCGCTGGCCGGCGCGGTGCGGGGAGAGGTGCAGATAGGCTCGGCACGCTTCGGACTCGACGGCGTTGTGGAGGCAGAACAGGTGGCGGTGACCGCCCCGGACGCCGAGGAGCCCCTGCTGCAGTGCGAGCGTGTTGCCGTGCAGATGGACCGCGGGCAGATCCTGCGGGGGCGCAAAGTGGTCCGCAGCGTTCGCATGGAGGGGCTAATGGTGCGTCTGCGCCGCTCCCCCGAGAAGCGCCGCTGGAACCTGGCGGACCTCCAGCCGCCCCGCCCGGAAGGGCGCGCCAGGCCGGCGGGGCCACTGCCGGAACGCATCACCGTGCAGAACGCCACGCTCCTGGTGGAATACCCCCGGCTGCTGCGCGACGCCGAACCGGCTCGCTACGAGGGGCTGTACCTGGAGTTCGCGCAGGACAAGGCGGCAGCGGGCTCGTGGAGCTTCGACGGATCCCTGCGGCGGGGACCGCTGCGGGGAACGCGCCTCCGGGGTCACTTCGCTGTCGGCTCACCGCTCCGTTTGCTGGTGGAAGTGCAGGCGGAGTCACTGGAGGTCGGCCGCGAGCTGCTCCGGCTGATCCCGTTCGGCGACAGAGTGTGGACAGACTACAGGCCGGAGGGCGTCATCGGCGTCGAAGGTGTCGTGAGCACGGACACGGACGGGTCACTGGGATACGACTTCTCGGTTGCGGTGCGCGACGCTTCGTTCCTGACACGCTTCGTCGGCGCCCCCGTGGAAGCCGCCAGCGGAACGATGCTGGTCTCGGATCGGGGCGTGCGCGTGGACGAGTTGCTCGGCACGGCGCGCCTGGCGGAACCCGATGCGGAGGCCGACCTGCCCGCCTTCGTGCGCGTCGAGGCCGACCATCGCTGGAACGGCGAGGGCCACTACGTCATCCGGGCGACAGACCTGCCCTTGCACCGCACCATCTTCCAGGCCATCCCGGGCCGTGGCGAGGAGATCTGGCGCCGCCTGCGACCCGAGGGATATGGCGACCTGCATCTGATCCTCGACCGGCGGCGCGGCGACGCGCCGATGCGGTACCGCGCCGTGGCCAACGTGCACCGAGCCACGTTGCGCCCGGAGGAGCTGCCCCTGCCGCTGAGCGAGGTGGAGGGCGTCGTAAGTGTGGACGGGGACAGCATCTCCCTGCGCGACGTGCGCGGCCTGGTCAGGCAAACGACCGAGGACGGACCTCCGTCGGTAGCCCGCGTTCGCGTGGACGGCACGGTTGGCACCCGGAGCGGGGCCCTCGACCTGAACGTGCGCGTGGACAACCTGCGGGTGGACGAGTCGGCGCTGAAGGCCGTCGAGCACGCCGGAGGCATTGTCTGGAACGCGGCGCGCCCCGAGGCGCTGGTGGACGCACAGGTGCACCTCGAGCGCAGCAACGACGAAGATGCGCTGCAGCACAGCGCGCAGGTGAGCATCGAAGAGGGTCGCGCCCTGCTGGGGTTCTGGCCCGTCCCGCTGCAGGATGTGTCGGGAACGTTGCGCCTCGACGGGGACGAGCTGCACCTGGAGGGCATGGCAGCCACGATGGCCCTCGAGGAAGCCTCCCGGCACGGACTGCCCCTGAACCGGGTGCGGCTGAACGGAACAGTGGACCTGCGCGCCGGAGCGGCCAGGCTCTCCCTTTCTGGTGACAACCTGACGCTGAACGAGGAGCTTGTCACCTCCCTGCCCGCCGTCGGGCAGCGGGTCTGGGAGGAAGCCCGACCGGAAGGGCTCGCCTCGTTCAGCGGGACGCTCTCCTACGAGCCGGAGCGGCCCGAGCCGGTGCGGTGCATACTGGAACTGGACCTGCACGACGTGGCGCTGACTCCACGGGCCGTGCCGATGCCGATCCATGCGGTCCGTGGACGGGCGCTGATCAGCGAGACGCGCCTGGTTGCGGACGATCTGACCGCGGTGAGCTGTTCAGGAGGGCTGCAGACGGCCCTGGTGGCCTACTACGGCACGGAAGGAGAGATGGCCAGCTACGCCGGCACCGTGCGGTTGCGGGAACTGGAACTCGCAGAACTGGCGGGTTACTGGCTGGCCGAACCCCCACAGGTCGGCGGCCTGCTCAGCGGCACGGTGGACGTGGGTGGTGTGCTGGGAGGCGGAACGCCGGTGAGCATGGAGGGGACGGTGTCCCTGACGAAAGGGCGCCTGTGGCAGACGCCGTTCTTCGTGCGCCTGCTGAACGTCCTGCACCTGCAAGTGCCGTCGCGAGGCGAGCGTCTCCAGGACGGAACAACCAGGTTCACGCGGCTGGGCGGGGAAACAACCATCCACGAGTTCGAGGTCACCGGCGGCGGACTGCACCTGAGCGGCTATGGCAGCATCGGCCCCAGCGGTGCGCTGACAGGCACCATGGTGGCCGTGGGCACGCCGGAGGAGGGAGGCGGCATACCGATCATCTCCAGCCTCGTTGGATGGGCCATGCGTGGTGTCGAGCGGGAGCTTCTGCGCGTCGAGGTGGGCGGCACGCTGCAGGAGCCAAGCTTCCGGCCCGAGACACTCGCCCGCATCATGGCGCCGATCGCCGGCCTGCGCAGCCTGTTGCTCAGCCCGTTCGGAGAGGAGTAGCGATGGGGAGTGTGTCACCATGAAACGGGCGCGCATCGTCGTTGTTGGCAGCGCGAACACCGACGTCACAGTCAGTGCCGACCACCTGCCCCGGCCTGGCGAGACCGTATTGGGCGGAGACGCTGCCTGGGCCGGCGGTGGGAAAGGCGCCAACCAGGCCGTCGCCGCCGCCAGGGCCGGCGCCGAGGTGACCTTCGTCGGCAGAGTCGGCCGCGACGACCTGGGACGCCGCACGTGCGAACGCCTGCAGGCCGAAGGGATATGCACCGATTATCTCCACCTGGATGAACGCGCACCCAGCGGAGTGGCACTCATAATAGTGGACAAGCACGGGGAGAACCTGATAGCCGTCGCACCCGGGGCCAACTCCCGGCTCAGCCCCGAAGACGTCCGCCAGGCTCGCGAAGCCATCAGCGAGGCGGACGTGGTACTCGTGCAGTTGGAGATACCCCTGGAGACCGTCGCCGCAGCGGTTCGGATCGCCAGCGAGGAGTCGGTCGCCGTGATGCTGAATCCTGCTCCCGCGCAACGGCTGGCCGAGGGCCTGCTGGCTTCCCTGGACTACCTGACGCCAAACGCCGGCGAGGCGGCGCAGCTTGCAGGTCTGCCGGCCGAAGGCGAACCGGAGCAGATGGCCCGCCGCCTGGTGGAGATGGGAGTCGGCGCGGTGGCACTGACGCTGGGTGCCGACGGAGTGTGTGTCTGTGCGGATGGCGCCTGCTGGCGGCAGGAGCCGCCGCAAGTGCGCCCCGTGGACACCGTGGCGGCGGGAGATTGCTTCTGCGGCGTTCTGGCCGTTGGACTGGGCGAAGGGATGTCCCTGCGGCAGGCAGTCGCGCTGGCAACCTGCGCGGCCGCCGTCTCCGTGGAGCGCGTGGGCGCTCAGCCTTCTCTGCCAGCACGCGAAGAGGTGGACAACATGCTCCGAAGACTCAAAGGCGAGGCGGCGCTCCGACGCCACGAACGCCATGGATAGAGCATTCAGAATGTCACTGCGGGTTGCCCTGTTCCTGACGGTGCTCGCGGGCGCCCTGCTCTTCGCCTACTCGCTTCGTCACGGCGGACGCAGACCCAGCCCTGTGCAGCGGCTGGACAGTGCAACCGGTCCCGACCAGCCCGGTGCGGCTGCGCAGCCGGAAGGACCGGCCAGGGGTGCCGACGGGGGTCCTGACTCCGGCGAGTCGGACAAGGGCGGCGGGATGGAGCTGGTCCAGCTGGACTTCTCCCAGCGCATCCGCGATCCTGAGAAGCCGGACTCCGAGGCGCTGCTGACCGGGCCGCGCGCCGTCTACAACTCCGAGAGGAAGCTGTGGCGCATCGTGGAACCCCTGCTGGTGGCCAGGCTTGCCGCGCCACAGGACGGCGAGGCCGTGG
>CAYFVS010000486.1:0-13628 GCA_964346565.1 uncultured candidatus Brocadiaceae bacterium
CAGGGCTCCCTCGACCCGCTGACCAAGAGCCTGGACGAGTTGGGCAACGAGGAGGTCAGCGTCAAAGTCGTCCACAGCGGGGTGGGCAATGTCAGCACGAGCGACGTGCTGCTGGCCGAGACGTCGGATGCACTGATTATCGCCTTCCGGGTGCACGAGGACGAGAAGGTGCGCGACATGGCATCGGCCCGAGGAGTCGAGGTCCGCAACTACGACGTCATCTACGACGTGACGGGTGAAGTGCGCGACGCCCTGGAGGGTATGCTGGAACCAGAGACGCGGGAAGAGCGGCTTGGCCTGGCAGAGGTGCGGCAGACATTTCAGATCAGCCGCTATGGCACCATAGCCGGCTGTTACGTCAGCGAGGGCAGCATCCAGCGTCGGGGCCGCCTACGGGTCTACCGTGACGGCGAGGTCATCCACGAAGGGCCGATGGCGTCTCTTCGCCAGGAGAAGAACGATGTCCGACAGGTTGACGCCGGCCGCGAGTGTGGTATCAACATCGAAGGGTTCAACGACGTCCAGCCCGGCGACGTGATCGAGTGCTACAGGTTCGTCACCGTCAAACGCTCTCTGTCGGAAGCCGGAGCAGGTCGCTCCCCGGACACGGAGTCTTAACAGGGGCTCCGCCCAGACCCATGATAGTCGGCAGGGCCGAGATACGCCTGAGCCTGCGGGATGCGCGTTCCCTGAAGGACAAGCGCCGCATCCTGGCCAGCCTGAAGGACCACATCCGGCACCGGTTCAACGTCAGCGTCGCCGAGGTTGGCGGGCTGGACTTCATCCAGAGTGCGACCATCGGCGTCGCCCAGGTCTCCAACGACAGCCGCTACGTCAACGGTACGCTCAGCAAAGTGGTCGAGAGCGTGAGAAGCTTCCCGGCTGCCCAACTTGTGGATTTCACCATCGAGATCACATAGAACGGCCAACAAGACGCGAACCAGACAGAACGCAGAGGACGCGCAGAGCGGCTACCGGCAGATCACAACGGCACGACGGCCACGACCAACTGCATGAGAAGATGGGCAGAATGCGCAGGACAACGCCCGGGGGCCTCGGGCACCCGGTCGATGGACACATGGCGCACTTCAGACTTCGGACCTGGTTGACCCATGGACCCGCGGAAAAAACGGCGCATCGAGGAGCTGTTACGCCGCGAGCTGAGCACCATAGTGCTCTACGAGCTGAAGGATCCGCGCATGGGCTTCACCACGATCACTCGTGTGGAGCTGAGCGGGGATCAGCGATCGGCGAAGGTGCGGCTTACGGTCCGCGGCGAGGCGGAGGAGACGGTCCGTACACTGGAGGCCCTGAAGCATGCCCGGGGTTACGTCCAGCGCCTGATCGGCGACCGTCTGCAGCTGCGCTACACGCCCGTGCTCACCTTCGAGGAAGACGTCGAGGTGCGCGACGCGGCGCACATGGAAGACCTGATTGACCGCGCACGGCGGGAAGATCGAGAGTACCGCTCCGAAACTCCTTAGCCAACCGAGCCCTGCCTGTGCTGTCCGAGAAAGCTCGAAGGAAACAGGCTCAGAGGATAACCGAGCTGGCCGTCGAGCGGTTCGGCGAGCTGAAAGGTCGCAAGAAACGCCCCCCGCTGAACCAGCTCATCCTTAGCATCTTCTACCACCTGACCAGCGTGCGGCGGGCAACCCGCGCCCTGCGCCAGTTGAAGCGGACGTTCGTTGACTGGAACGAGGTGCGCGTCAGCCATGCGGTGGAGGTGAGCGGCGCCCTGTCCTCCGCCCAGTGGGCGCGAGTGGGGGCCGAGCGGGTCCTGTGGGTGCTGCGCGAGCTGAACGAGGCATATCACCGCACCGACCTCGACTTCCTGGAGAAGCTCACGCCCGCCCAGGCGCGCAGTTGTCTCAAGAGCCTGCCCACGGTCCCGCGAGACCTGGCCGACGAGGTGCTGCTGCTGAGCCTCGACATCCCGGTCTTTCCTCTCTCGGCGGACACGGCGCGCATGTGCTACCGGCTGGGGCTGCTGGAGAACGACCGGCCCACCGTGAAGAACCAACGCGCCCTGGAGAGGTTGTTCACCGAGGAGCTTTACGTGCCCGTGCATCTGTTTTTCTGCGACTTCGCTGACCGCGCCTGCCTGCCGGAGGGCCCCGAGTGCCCGGACTGCCCGGCCCGTGAAAGGTGCCCCACGGCGGCGGAAATGGCCCCGGAGTCCACCTCCTGAGACGAGGTCAGGCCACTATGGAGAAGGTCATCTTCGGCATACCGAAAGGCAGCCTGCAGGAGTCCACGATCCAGCTCCTGTTCAAGGCGGGTTACCGGGTGCGTGTTGACCCCCGCTCCTACTACCCCGCCATTGACGACGAACAGGTAGAGGCCCGCCTGATCCGGCCGCAGGACATGTCGCGGTTCGTGGAGAAGGAGTGCGTTGACGCCGGACTGACCGGCGCGGACTGGGTCGCTGAGAACGAGAGCGACGTGGTCACCGTCTGCGAGCTGACCTACGCCAAGCAGGAACTGGTCCCCATCCGGTGGGTCGTGGCCGTCCATGAGGACTCCCCCATCCAGTCGGTGCAGGACCTGGACGGCAAGCGCATCAGCACCGAACTGGTCAACGTGACACGCGAGTTCCTGCGCGAGCGCGGTGTCGAGGCCGAGGTGGAGTTCAGCCACGGCGCAACGGAGACCAAGGTACCCGACCTGGTGGACGCCATCGTCGAACTGACGGAGACGGGGGCAAGCCTGCGCGCGAACGACCTGCGCGTGGTGGACACCGTCATGGAGAGTCGCACGCTGCTTATCGCTTCGCACGCCGCCTGGGAAGATGCGGCCAAGCGGACCAAGATCGAGAACATCGGCATGTTGCTGCGGGGAGCAGTGATCGGCGAAACGAAGGTGGGCCTGAAGATGAACGTCCCCGACGGTGCGCTGCAAAAGGTCCTCTCGCTGCTGCCCGCCCTGCGCAATCCGACGGTCAGTAGCCTGGCGGGTGAGTCTGGCTATGCCGTCGAAACCGTGCTGGAGGAGAAGGTGGCGCGGGAACTCATCCCCAGACTCAAGCGGGCCGGCGCCGAGGGCATAATCGAGTACGCCCTCAACAAGGTCATCCTCTGAGCCGGTCCGGCGCCTCCAGCAGCTCCTGGAACGACTCCATGAACCTCGCCGCCTCCACTCCGTCCAGCACCCGATGGTCGGCACTGAGGGTCACGCCCATCATCCGCGCCACGCCCAGCTGGCCCTCGCGCACTACCGGTCGCTGGCGAGCTGTTCCCACGCCGATGATGCAGCTCTCGGGCGGGTTGATGATGGCCTGGAAGTAATCCACCGCGAACATGCCCAGATTGCTCAGGGTGATCGAGCCCCCCTCGTACTGCTCGGGGAGCAGATTCCCCCGCCGGGCGGCGTCCGCCAGGGAGCGCAGCTCGGCCGAGATGGCGCCGATGCCCTTGCGATCCGCGTCCCGGATGACGGGCACGAACAGCCCGTCCTCCACTGCCACGGCCACCCCCACGTTGCAGCGCTCCTTCATCACCACGGCGTCCCCCGTGAACTGCGCGTTGACCCGGGGATGATGCCGCAGGGCGTGGCCCGCCGCCTTCACCAGCACGGCGGTCAGCGTGATCTTCTCTGCACTCTCCCGCCGAAGCCGCTCGAGGAACGCCATCGCCGCGTCCATCCACACGTCCGTCGTCAGGTAGAAGTGCGGGATGCTCTGCTTGGCTTCGGTCATGCGGCGGGCGATCGTGCGGCGCATGGGGGTCAGCTCGACTCGCCGGCCCGCCACGTCGCCGGGGGGCTTCGCGGTGGCCGCCAGAACGTCCTCTGCCGTCAGGCGTCGGTCCGGGGCCGCCCGGCCGAGTTCCACCAGGCTGACACCCCTGCGGTAGGCGGCCGCGCGGGCAGCCGGCGTGGCGCGGACTTCCGCAGCCTTCTCGAGGTACCGGCGCACGTCACCTTCGATAACGCGTCCGCCGGGACCGGTTCCCGACAGGGCAGCCAGTGGCACCTTCTGCTCCTCGGCCAGCCTGCGTGCCCGCGGCGAAGCGGAACGCGCTCCCGCCTCTGAGCCCGTCGCGGCCGGCGGAGCCCGGGTCGGTGTCGGTCGCTCCTTTGCCTCCGCCGGGGGCTGCTCAGCCGGCTCAGGCGCTCCGCTCAACAGGTCCTCCGGGATGTGTTCGTCCGCCTCCGCGATCACGGCCACCAGCGCGTTGACCGGGACCGTCTGCCCCTCGGCGGCGATGACGCGCCGCAGCACGCCAGAGGCGAACGACTCCACCTCCAGGGTGGCCTTGTCGGTGGTCAGCTCGTAGAGCACCTCGCCCTTCTGGACCGTCTCGCCCTCCTGCTTGCGCCACTTCTCGATGGTGCCCTCCTCCATCGTCTGGCCAAGCTGGGGCAGGTAGACCGGATGTACCATGGCTGTCCTCCGATGGCGTTCCTGGGCCGAAGGGAATGCCGCGGCGTCCATTCTACGGGGCGGCTCCGGACGCCGCAAACGCCGCTATGAGGCCGCCCTCTCCTCAGCGAATACGACGCTCGGGTGAAGCCGCACGCTTGCCGCCAGGCCGAATCCGGCGTAGCTGGCCACAAGTGAAGACCCCCCGTAGCTGGCCAGGGGCAGCGTGAGGCCGGTGATGGGCGCCAGGCGCAGCGAGATGGCCATGTGCAGCAGCGCCTGGGAGGCGAACACACAGAGCACCCCTCCGGCCAGCAGTCGGCCGAAGGGTTCCTCCGTGTCAAGGGCGCATCGCGCCAGCAACACGGCCAGCACCAGGTAGGCCAGCAGGACCGGTGCCGTGCGGGCGAAGCCCCACTCCTCCGCCACGACGGGGAAGATGAAGTCCGTGTGCCGCTCGGGCACGCGGCCGAGTCGGTTCAGCACGCCCCGCCCCCAGCCCTGCCCGGCGGGGCCTCCGGCGCAGATCGCCAGCATGGCCTGCTCCGCATTGTAGGCGGCGCTGGACTGCGCGTGGGCGCCAGGGTCGAAAAAGGCCGTGATCCTGTCCCGCTGATAGGGCTTCAGAACGCCCGGCGTGAACCAGGCGACCAGCAGCAGCCCCAGACCCGCGCCGACCAGCAGCAGCAAGTTCCTGATGCGCGCCCCGCCCAGGAAGGCAACCCCGAAGAAGACCGGAACCAGCATCAGCGCCGTGCCGAAGTCCGGCTCCAGGGCAATCAGCGCCATCGGCACGGCCGTCAGCACCGCGGGCACAACCAGCACCCGCAGCTTGCGGCGGTGCGCCGGGAACCGGAAGTAATCCGCCAGCGCGATCACCAGCAGAAGTTTCATCGGCTCGGAGGGCTGGGCGTGGAAAAGCCCCAGGTCGTACCAACGCCGGGCGTTGTTCACGGTGACGCCCAGCGGGCTCCACAGCCCCACCAGCGCGAGCAGGCCCAGAAGGTAGAGCGGGAGGGCAACGCCCCGCAGGTGGCGGTAGTCAAGCGCTGCAATCGCTGCGAACACAGAACACCCGATGCCCGCGAACGCCAGGTGCTTCAGGGCGAGAGCCCGAGAGTGGGCGCTCCAGATGAACGCCGCCCCCACGCCCGTGAGCCCCAGCGCCACCAGCAGCAGTGCCCGAGGCAACCGCCGCCACTGGGGACGCCCCGTCAGCGATCTGGCCAGCGACCTCACGCGCTCTCCCTCACTCGGTCAGTCCCGCCCCGTCGGCGGAACGGCAGAAGTAGATGGCCGCCTCAGCGGCCATGTCCGGATGCACCCGTCGGTATCTCGCCAGCGCTTCCGGGCGGATTCGCGGCGCGAACTCCGGATCGCACAGCCCGATGCAGCACCCCCGGAATCCTGCCCCGCTGAACCGCGCTCCATAGACGCCCTCGCAGGCGCGCAACACCTCGAACGCGGTGCGCAGGTACCGGTTGCCGCACTCGTAGTTCTCCACCGAGCTGTGCCCCGACGCGGTCATCAGCCTGCCGAACTCCTCCAGCCTGCCCTCTTGCCAGAGGTCAGCCCCGCGCTCGACCCGGCGCTGTTCGCCAAAGAAGTGCTGCGCGCGTCGCCGCAGGGCATCGGGCAGGTCGGCGGCGTGCTCCCGGAACACCGCTTCCGGCACGTCCCGCAGCACGGGGCGCTCCGGCAGCAGGCGGCCGGCCGCCTTCAGCAGCAAGGTCGCCGCCCGGCGGCATTCCGCCACGCGGCGGTTGTAGTCACTGTCTGTCAGGGGCATCCGCAGCCCGCTGAACAGCACGGCGACCATGACCTCGCGCCGGCCTCCGAGCGGCAGGAGCCGTGCCCGGCCCGTCCGGCAGTCAAGGTGCATGAGCTGACCGCTGCGCCCAAGCAGGATGGTGGATTGGTCCAGGATGCCGTTGTTCAAACCGATGTAGTCGTTTTCGAGCACCCGGTCCAGCTCGATGTTCTGCCGCGGCGTCAGCGCCAGCCCGTTGACCGCCTCCAACGCGAGCAGGTACGCCACGCCGACGGCCGCCGAGGAACTCAACCCGCCCGCGTCGTCATGGCCGTCCACGATGGCCGTCATGCCCCGTTCCAGGCCATACTGGCGCTGGAGCGCAAAAACCGCCCCGCGCAGGTAGTCGGCCCAATCTCCAAGCGGCTCGGGGGGCACCGCATCCAGCGCGAAGGCAGCGGTCCCATCGTACTGGTGGCTGCGCACCAGCGCCCTGGAGTCATCCCGCGGGCTGAATGCCAGCAACAAAGCCCGCTCAAGCGCCAGCCCCGTGACGTGCCCCATCTGGTGGTCCACGTGAGCGCCCAGGGGACACGCCCGGTAGGGGCTGCGCACCAGGCCGACCCTCTCCGGCGACACTCCCGCCCACTCAGCCAGCTCCCGCCGGAGCGCCGCCGCCCGTTCTGGGTGCGACTCTCCCATGCTTTCCCCGCCAGACAGTGCCCCGCGCTCAGCCGTCGGACCCAGGTTATCGGAAACCCGAAAGGGACGGCAAGTCCGCGCCTTTCCACCCAACCCGCCGATGCATTACAATGATGTTACATGTGCTACTAACTGGCGAGGGGAGAGCCCATGCAGAGGCCTGAACTGCAGTGCCCGAGCTGCGGCGGCCCGGTGCGTGTGGGTGACATCGAGTGCAAGCATTGCGGGGTGAACCTCAAGAGCGGCGAGTCGTTCGAAGTCCGCGTCAAGCGGGCGCGCGGGAAGCTGAAGCACAATGAAGGCCTGACGGGTGGGCTGTACATCGGGCTGGGGCTGGCGTTCGTGCTCCTGACGCTGGGCGGCTTCCTGCACCAGCGGCGGGTGGAGAGAGTCCTTCGCCAGCGGCCGCAGATGTTCGTGCCGCGCGTGCAGCAGCTTGCCCGGCTCAACCGGCTGGCCGCCAGCGGACAGCGGGCCCAGGCGCGGCAGGAAGCCCTGGAGATGGCGAGGGAGCTTCGCGAGGAGGCCGACGGCATGAAGTTCGAGGACCTCTACGCCAGACCGGAGAGGGACGTCTGGGGCCACCCTGTTCAGAGGAAAGAGGAAGCCCCGTGGGACAAGAGCGGCGGCAAGTCGCTTCTGATCAACCTTGCGGCCAAGGCTGAGAGCAAGGCCGAGCTGTTCCAGCATCCGGAGGAATGACGGTGAGCGAAGCAGTCGGCGAAGTGACCGACGCGGACTTCGAAGCGGAAGTGGTGCAGGCAGACCGGCTGGTCCTGGTGGACATGTGGGCGCCCTGGTGCGGCCCGTGTCGCATGGTTGAGCCCGTGCTGGAGGAGCTGGCCGAGGCCAATGGGGACAGGGTCAAAATCTGCAGGCTTAACGTGGACGAGAACTTGCAGACGGCGGCCGAATACGGAATCAGCGCCATACCGACGGTGATCCTGTTCGCCGACGGCAAGGAGGCCGATCGGCTGATCGGGGTCCAGACGAAGCAGGCATATCAAGCCGCCGTGGACAAAGCGGCCGACCGCTAGCCCCGGGGGGCTCAGCCCTGCTCGTCCGGCTCTTCCTCGGCCGGCTGAGAGGCCGTCACGGTGGGCGCCCCCTCTTTCCCCTCTGCGGCACGCATCTGCTCGACCAGCTCGAAGATGGCCTGCGGAGCGTTATCTCCCAGGCGGTTGCCGGTCAGCCTGATGCGTCGTTCCTGTCCGGCGATCTCGTAGACGAACTCCGGTATCTCCCCCACCGCCGTACCCAGCGGAACGCCCAGCCGACTGCCGCTCAGGCGCACGATGCGTGTGTAGCCGCCCGGCCGGTTTGCGTACCGCTCGGCCAGCGACTGCCCTTCTCCCCGCCACGGGCCCTCTCCGAACAGCTTCTGTGTCATCTCCTTGTCCTGCAGTCGGGAAAGCACCAGCCGGTAGTGATGGAGGTACTTGGCGCGGTCCTGTTCATCACCGGTGTCCTTGTAAGGCAGCGCGCGCCTGGCCAGGGTGACCAGCCGCTCGACGAAGGGGCGGACTTCCTTGGCTTTCTGGGGGGTGGTGATCACCCGCTCGTGGCGCAGCAGCGCGGCGGCCAGGTTGCGCCGCATCGCAAGTCGATGGCTCGGCGAGCGGCTGAGCTTACGTCCCTGTTTCCTGTGTCTCATGGCGGGTCACCGGCTCCGGGCAGTTCGGGGTGTTCACCGGGCTAGTCCTCTTGCTTCTCCTCTTCCTGTTCGGCGAGCTCTGCAAGCTGGCCGACCTCCAGGCCCTGCTCGGCGAGCTTCTCGGCGATCTCCTGCAACGTCACGCTGCCCAGGTTCTTCACGGCCAGCAGGTCCTCCTCGGACATCCGCAGCAGGCCGCCGACGGTCTTGACGCCCTCCCCTTCCAGGCAGTGAGCGGCGCGAGAGCTGAGATCGAGAGCCGAGATGGGCATGGAGAGCTTCGATTCCGGCACCTCCGGCTCCTCCAGATGCTTCACTTCGGGTATCGGCTCCGGGGCCTCCTGGGGAAGCTGGCGGGAAAGCTCGAAATACTGCACGAAGGGGTTCAGGTGTTTCCGCAGGATCTTGCCCGCCTCCACCAGGGCCATCTCAGGGCTGACGGCACCGTTGGTCTCGACCTGCAGGATCAGGCGGTCGTAGTTCGTGCGCCGCCCCACGCGGGTGTCCTCCACCCGATAGCTGACGCGGCGCACGGGGCTGAACAGCGCGTCCACGGGGATGAGCCCCAGGGTCTTGGGCAGCTCGAGTTCCTCCGCCGGCACGTACCCCCTCCCCTTGCGCACGGTCATGGTGCAGCCGAAGTCTGCATCATTGGTCAGCGTGGCGATCACGTGGTCCGGGTTGACGACTTCGATGTCGGGATCGGGCTCAATGTCTCCGGCGGTCACGACGCCCTTGCCGTGGGCCTCGAGCCGGAGTTCCTTCTTCTCGTCGGGATGTACGCGGAGGACGACTTCCTTGACGTTGAGCACGACCTCAGGCACGTCCTCCAGGACGCCCTCGATGGCGCTGAACTCCTGCTGCACGCCGTCCAGCCGCACGGCGACCACGGCGGCGCCCTCGATCGAGGAGAGCAGCACACGCCGCAGGCTGTTGCCTACCGTGTGGCCGAAACCCCGTTCGAAGGGCTCCGCCACGAACTCGCCGTACGTGCTGGTAAGCGTCTCCCGGTCAACGGTCACCTGGTAAGGCAACTCCAGACCCCGCCATCTGACTCTGACAGCCATTTATCCGCCTCCGGTTAGTCGTCGGGTGAGCACGCGCAGCCGCTGCAATCGGGCGTTAGCGTGAGCAGAACTCCACCACCATGCCCACGTCGACCTCAAGCGAGACGTCCGCCCGCACAGGCATGCGCACCACCCGGGCGGTGAGGTCGGCGTCGTTGACCTCCAGCCAGCCAGGGTCCGGATGGCCGGTCTCCTCCCGGTTGCTGCGCATCAGGTCCAGAATGCTGTCCTTCGGTTCGGGCCGAACAACGTCCCCCTCCCGCACCAGGTAGTTGGGTGAATGCACCTTCCGGCCGTTCACCTGGACGTGGCCGTGGCTGACAAGCTGACGTCCCTGGGCCCGGGACAGGGCTAACCCGCAGACCGTCAACACGTTGTCCAGCCTGCGCTCCAGCAGTGCCAGAAGGTTCTCCCCCGTGTCTCCTTTCTCGTTGAGGCCCTCCTCGAAGTAGCGGCGGAACTGACTTTCCAGCACCCCGTAGTAGCGCTTGCATTTCTGCTTCTCGCGCAGCCGCATTGCGTAGGGGCTTGGGCGACGTCGCCGCCATCCGTGCATTCCCGGCGGCTTGGAGCGCCCCTCGATGGGACACTTGGCAGTGTGGCACCGAGTCCCCTTGAGGAAGAGCTTCTCCCCTTCCCGCCGGCACAGCCTGCACTTCGGTCCGGTATGTCTCGCCATTCCCGTGTTTGCCTTCCGCCTAGAGGGTGAGGGCCCGCGTCAGACGCGTCGCCGCTTGGCCGGCCGGCATCCGTCGTGCGGCAGCGGCGTGACGTCCTCGATGGACTTCACCGACAGCCCGGCCCCTTCCAGGGCCGTCACCGCCGCCTCCCGACCGGAACCGGGGCCCTTCATCTTGACCTCCACTTCCTCGATGCCCAGCCGGCGGGCCTTGTCGGCGATGCGCTCGGCGGTGCGCTGCGCGGCGAAAGGGGTGCCCTTCCGCGTGTTCTTGAACCCGCAGGAGCCGGCTGTCTCGAAGCACAGGACGTCGCCCTTCATGTCCGTGACCGTAATCCGGATGTTGTTGAAGCTGGACTGTACGTGGGCGATCGCCCGCGTGCCGACTCTCCGGCTCACTCCCTTCCTCTTCGCCATGCTGATGACCTCTTCTGTGTTTGCCCGACTTGTGGTGTTCTCTCAGTCGTCTTGCCGCCCGATCACCTCGGGGCAGAAACGCTCCAACGCCGGCTTGACGCCGAAGAAAGAACGCAGCGCGCAGTAGCCGCTCGCCAGGTCCGCCCGAGCGCCGCGCCGGGTCTTGCGAGCGCAGATGCACAGGTTCTTCGGCGTCAGGCGCGGCGAGGCTATCTCGTCCATTTCCACGTAGTAACCGGCGGCCCGCAGGAACTGCGCCCGGAGCGTGTCCGTCAACAGGTTCGCCAGCCGGTACCTGGCCACGCCGAACTCCGTGATCGGGGTCAGCTCGTGCCCCGTTCTTATCTGCCCGCGGATCTGGTTCTGACAGCACGGCACAACCATTATCAGGTGCGCGCCGAGCTGGATGCCCTTGGCAATGGCCTCGTCGGTGGCCGTGTCGCACGCGTGCAGCGAGACCACCAGGTCGAACTGGTCGTCACTGTCGAACTCCAGCGTGCGCCCGGCCACAAAACGCGCATCGGCCAGCCCGACCGCCTCGGCCAGCCGCCGGCACTTGGCCACCAGCTCCGCGTTGATGTCAACGCCGACCAGCCGGCTCTCCTTGCCCGCCAGGCGCCGCAGCAGCACGCACAGGACCAATCCCAGATAGCTCTTCCCGCAGGAGAACTCCGCCACCGTCAGGTGCTCGCGCCCGTCCAGGAACTTGCCCACGTAGCGCAGGATGACCTCGCAGAAGCCGGCCACCTCGCGCAGTTTCTTGTCCTTGCGGGGGTCCAGCCGGCCGTGCAGCCCCTGCAGTTCGACGGCCTGCAGCAGACGCGCATCCTCCGTAAGGCAGTCTAGCAGCTCGCCCTGCTCCACAGTGGTCCCGCCGGATCAGCGGCCGGTGCGCCCGCGCGTGTCAGTGGCCCAGCTCCTTCACGCCCTTCTTGCCGGCCACGGTGCGCTTCTTGCCCTTGCGCGTGCGGGCATTGGTGCGGGTGCGCTGGCCCCGCACGGGCAACCCGCGACGGTGGCGCACGCCGCGGTAACAGTTTATCTTACGCAGGCGTGTGATGTTGGCCGCCTCGAGGCGTTTCAACTCGCCTTCGATGATGAAGTTCTTGTCCACATACGCGCCGATGCGGCTCAACTCGTCCTCGGTCAGGTCCTGCGCCCGCTTGTCGGGGTCTATGTCCAGCACCTCGCAGACCGCCTCCGCAGAGGTGCGACCGATCCCGTAGACGTAAGTCAGGGCAATGACCGTCCTCTTGTCACCCGGAATGTCTACTCCGACAACACGCGGCATATCGTTTCAGTCACCTCCCTCCGGTTGGGGCTGTCAACCTGTTATGCAACTCACTCACGCCGCCGCCTCCGCTCCACCGGGGGGCAAGTCGGGCGAGACGTCGGACTTGCCCGCTCCTCAAGGGCGCAGGGCGCGGCTCAACCCTGGCGCTGCTTGTGTCGAGGGTCACGGCAGATCACGCGCACGACCCCTTTGCGCCGCACAATCTTGCAGTCCTCGCAGATTCTCTTAACAGAAGCGCGTACTTTCATCCGTATCACCTCGGGCTTTCCCTAAGAGCCGACCACTCCCACGCGAGCCCGGAACCATGCCTCAGTCACGCCAGACGATGCGCCCCTTCGTAAGGTCATAGGGCGATATCTCCAGCGTCACAGTGTCGCCCGGCAGAATGGTTATGTACGTCATGCGCATCCTGCCGGAGACGTGGGCCAGCACCTCGTGCCCGTCCTCTAACTGCACGCGGAACATCGCGTTGGGCAGGGCCTCGGTTACCTCTCCCTGCACTCTTATGGGCTCTTCTTTGACCATAGTCGTTCAGAGAGTCGGATTATACCATCCTAACTTTTGCCCCGCAAGCTTGTTACGGCAATGTCAGCACCACGGGACCCGTTCCGTCCACCGCCACTGTATGCTCGAAGTGCGCCGACAGCCGACCGTCTCTGGTCACCACGGTCCAGCCGTTCTCCAGCACTTCGGTGCGGTGTGTGCCGGCGTTCAGCATCGGCTCGATTGCTATCACGGCGCCCTGCTCGAGCACCGGGCTGCTGCGCATCCGCCCGGCTGCCACGAAGTTGGGCACCAGCGGCGACTCGTGCAGCGAACTGCCGATCCCGTGTCCGGTGTACTCCCGCACGACGCTGAACCCGCCTTTCTCCGCGACATCCTGGACCGCGCGGGAGACCTCCGCCACGCGCGCGCCAGGCCGCACCGCCTGGATGCCGGCCATGAGTGCCCGCCGGGTGGCTTCCATCAGCGCGCGGGCGTCCTGGCCGACCTGCCCGATGGGCACCGTGATACTGGCGTCCGCGTGGTAGCCGTCCCACAGCACTCCGACGTCAACCTTCAACAAGTCGCCGACTTGGAGCCGGCGGGAGCCCGGGATGTCATGCACGATCTCTTCGTTCAGGCTCGCGCAGATGGACGCCGGAAAGCCGCGGTATCCCTTGAACGAGGGCGCCGCGCCGTGCTCCCTGATGTAGTCCTCCGCCGCTCGGTCCAGCTCCTCGGTCGTGACCTCGGGCTCGGCCAACTCCTCGACAAGCCTCAGCACCTCAGCCACCAGACGACCGGCCTGCCGCATCCTGGCCAACTCGGCCGGCGTCTTCAGCTTGATCTCTGCCATTCGCTCAGCAACAACGGCGCTGGGGCGCGACCATCTCCCGCAGGAGTTGTTCGGTGCGTTCGCTCACCTCCTCCGGGGAGGCGGTGGCGTCCACGCGCTCCAGCAGGTCGCGCTCCTCGTAGAACGTCAACAGCGGCAACGTCTTCTGCCTGAACTGGACCAGGCGTTCCTGCACGACTGCCGCCGAGCTGTCGCTGCGCACCTTCAGTGGGCCGCCGCACCGGTCACAGATCATGTTGTCGGCCGGCGGCATGAACTTGCGGTGGTAGTTCGCACCGCACTCAGTGCACATCAGCCGGCCGGTGAGCCGCTCGACGGCGACCTCCTCCGGAACGTCGAAGTAGATGACGCCGTCCAGCCGCT
>CAYFVS010000487.1:0-6977 GCA_964346565.1 uncultured candidatus Brocadiaceae bacterium
GAGGTCGTCCTGTGCGCCTCCAACCCCCTTAGCACCCAGGACGAGGTCGCCGCCGCGCTGGTGGAGCACTTCGAAACGCCCGTGTTCGCCCGGCGGGGCGAGGACGAGGGGACGTACTACGAGCACATCGAGAGCGCCCTGGCGCACGACCCCCACCTGACCATGGACGACGGGGCCGACCTGGTGACCACCATCCTGACCGGGGACGAGTATCCCACCGACAAGGTGGCGGCCAGTATGGAGGAGACGACCACCGGGGTGACCCGGCTGCGGGCGATGGAGCGGGACGGCGTGCTGCGGTTCCCCGTCTTCGCCGTCAACGACGCGATGACCAAGCACCTGTTCGACAACCGCTACGGCACGGGTCAGAGCACGGTGGACGCCATCATGAGGGCGACCGGCGTGCTGCTGGCGGGGATGACCGTGGTGGTGGCCGGGTACGGCATGTGCGGTCGGGGGCTGGCCCGGCGCATGGACGGCATGGGCGCCAACGTCATCGTCACCGAGGTGGACCCGTTGAAGGCGCTGGAGGCGGCCATGGAGGGGTTCCAGGTGATGCCCATGGCGCAGGCAGCCCCCCTGGGCGACCTGTTCATCACCGTGACCGGCGACGCGGACGTGCTGCGGGAGGAGCACTTCCGGCGGATGAAGAACGACGCCATACTGGCCAACGCCGGGCACTTCAACGTCGAGATCAACATCGGGCAACTCGCCGAACTGTCCGAGGACATCGTCCGCCAGGTGCGCCCCAACGTGGACGCGTTCCGGCTGGAGGACGGCCGGCAGCTCTACCTGCTGGCCGAAGGGCGGCTGGTGAACCTGGCGGCTGCGGAGGGCCATCCCGCGGCCGTGATGGACATGAGCTTCGCCGTCCAGGCGCTGACCTCCGAGTACGCGCTGCGGAAGGCGGAGGAGCTGGAGCCGAAGGTCTACTCCGTGCCACAGGAGATTGACGCCTGGGTGGCCCGCCTGAAACTGAAGACAATGGGCATCAAGATAGACGCCCTGACCGACCGGCAACGGCAGTACCTGTCCGGCTGGCGGGAGGGCACGTAGGTGCGAGACTTAAGGTATGACTGGGGCGCCTCACAAGGCGGCTCGGACACGCCGTCGTCACGCCGTTGCTCAGGCCCCGCGCCCCATGCCTGAAGTCTGCCGTCGAAATAACACGGGAAGCCCTCACCAGGCTGCAGCCGGCCGGGCTTCCCGCGTATGGGAGGAGCGTCCACCGCTCATGCTGCTGGCATCGTGCGCCATCTTTCCTTGATGGCCGCGATCAGTTCGTGTCTGGTCTCCCTGAACTCGAGTTCCAGTTCCGGGTCTTCGTCTTCCTCGCGCCACCGCCGCAGCAGTCGTCTGGCCCGCCGCGACAGCCTGGCAGCCACACGCCGCGTGAGGTCTTCGGTGAGGTAGGATCGCTTCTGCTGAACGTGCCCGTTCCCCCCGGCGGCCAGCTTCTTCGCATAGCGGTAGACGCACAGAGGGGCGTACTTCAACTGGCCGTTGCGCTGGAAGTAGCGCCTGACCGAGCCCGCCTTGATGCCTGTCTGCTGTGAGATCTGCCGGTACAGGGCCTCCTTCGTGTCGAACCGCTCCTCCAGTGCGGCCAGCAGCCCGCAGGTCTTCTCCACCGGGATGCCCCGGTAGTCGTCGTTGACGTCTATGTCATGTCCCTCTTCGGCCGCTTTCAGCCACAGGTCCAGGGCGTACTTGATCTCCGCCTGGATGCGCTTCGCCTTCTCGCGGCCGCTGAGCGCCTTGTGAACGCAATCGTACTTCAGGCTGGTAGCCTCGGCGATGGCCTTGTGCATGGCGCTGTGACTGCGGAACAGCAGTTTCCGTCTGGCCTGTTCGAGCCACTGGTCGGGGTCATTGTCGCCGACCAGTTCCTCGAGCGGGATCAGCCCCTTTCGGAACTGCCCGTTCAAGCCGCGCAGTATCTCGCAGAGACAGGTCGGCACGCGCTCGCCGTCGGCCTCGCCCTCCAGCAGTTCCCGTATCTGGTCACTGGACAGGTCCAGCCCCCGCTCCCAGAGCCGCCCGCGCAAGTAGGGAACCAGCTTCACCAGGGCGAACTCATCCGCGTCCTCCTCCCGCTCCAGCAGGAGCGAACGCAGCTGGTCCGCCGACGAATACAGCGGCTGGATGAACCGGGAATGCCCGTTGGAGGCGACCGCATCGGCCAGCCTTCTGCGCTGCTCTTCGCTGCTGCCGGCAATCCGTTCCAGCAGCTCCTCGGGGGGCAGCGCCGCCTGATCCTCATCGCCTCGGTCAAGCGCCGCAGACAACTGCTCGACCAGACCGTCGAGCAACTGCCGCATCTCCTGGACGGCCTCGGGACACGGCTCGTCGGCTGCCTCCTCGATGCTGCCCGCGATCGTGGAGCGCAGCAAGGACCTGTCGTCCCGGCCCTCTGAAAGGAAGTCGGCCACCGCGCCCTGATCCACGCCGTGACCGACTGAGTGCATCAACTCGGCGTACGCACGGAATACTGAAGCCAACTCCTGCACGTCAGTGCTCACCGGATACCACCGTTCCGCAGGTCAAGTCACTATGTAATGAAAGAGCGTATGAGTACTTCGTTTGCCGTAGGCGCAACAGGGATGCCAAAACACCCACGGGCCAACCTGCGGCGTCCCGACCGGGACCTGAAGAGCGCGATGCGGCGGCAACCGGAATGGCCACCGGTGCACATAACCTCTTATGTGACAACACGTTATGGATTCGCGAAGACCGACTGACAGGCCAGGGGACAGTGCAGGGCGCCGCGCCGCCAATGAAGCACGCCGACGAACCGACGAGACGGGCTAGTATAACCGGGCCGGTCACAGTGTGACGCGAGGCATCACCCCGCTGCTACTGCCCCCGAGCCTTCATGACCGGGGCTTCTCCGCCTCGCGCGGCCCCTCGGGCAGGCCGTTGGACACCAGGTTGGCCAGCCCCTCAGCGCAGGCAGACAGAGCCGTGGCGACCGGGGAGGACTCCACCCGGGCTCGCAGCCGGTTGTTATCCTCTGCGTATCGAAGGATCAGCAGCGCCACCAGACCCACGACCAGAGCGCCCTTCAAGAGCCCGAGCACGGCTCCCAGGACGCGATCCGGGCGCTCCGGCCTCAAGGAGTTGACCGGTTCCCGCAGCAGATGGAACAGCAGGTAGAGCAGCAGCACCGTGCACGCGAAGATGATGGTCGCGCTGCCCAAGTGGCGCACAGAGGGGGGGAGCGTATCGGCCAGTTGCCTTGCGACCACCGGATGGTAATACCAGGCCAACCACAGCGCCACCAGAATGCTGGCCAGCCGGATGATCTGCCACACGAACCCCGTCCAGTATCCCAGCGCCAGGCTCAGCAGCACCAGGGCGAGGGCAATCAGGTCCACGGCCGTGAAGACGCCCAGCAGCTTCCACGCTGCCGTCTCGGCGACCAGCGAGCACATGGGCCGTCACCTCCGTGCCGGGGTGCCAGTTCTGTGCCTCCCAACATCGCTCCCCTGCCACGAGAAGTACTGTACCCAGCCGGCCGGCCGGATTCAACCTGGGGGTGTCTCAGGCCGCCCCGGCGACGTTGAAACGCGCCCTCGGTCCGCTATACTTGCCGTGTCAGGGGTCTGGAAGCCGCCATTGCGGGGACGCGAATGCATCTGCCGCAGACCGAACGCGCGCTGTGCACCGACCTGTATGAGCTGACCATGGCGGCGGCGTACTGCGAGCTGGGCGTCACTGAGCCAGCCGCCTTCGAGCTGTTCGTGCGCGAGCTGCCGCCCAACCGGTCCTACCTGGTGACGGCCGGGCTGGAGCAGGCCCTTTCCTACCTGCAGGAGCTGAGTTTCAGCGGCGAGCAGATAGGCTACCTGCGCAGCCTGCCGGTGTTCGGGCGAATTGGCGACGGTTTCTTCGAGCTTCTGGCGGACTTCTGCTTCTCCGGCACGGTGCGGGCCATGCCTGAGGGTACGCTCGCGTTCGGCGACGAACCCATCCTCCGGGTCGAAGGGCCGGTCATCGAGGCCCAACTGGTGGAAACGTTTCTACTGAGCATGGTCAACTACCAGACCCTGGTGGCCACCAAGGCGGCCAGAGTGGTGCAGGCCGCGAACCGCGACGGACAGGAGCGCGGCGTGGTGGACTTCGGCACACGTCGGGCCCACGGTCCAGACGCTGCCGTACTGGCCGCGCGCGCCTGCTTCATCGGTGGCTGCAAGGCCACCTCCAACGTGGAGGCCGGCGCGCAGATGGACATCCCTGTCTCCGGCACCGAAGCGCACAGCTACATAATGGCATTCGAGCATGAGGAGGATGCTTTCCGGGGGTATTACGACTGTTTCGGGGAACACGCCATACTGCTCATAGACACCTACGACACGCTGGAAGGTGCGCGCACGGCTGCCCGCGTGGCCCCCGACATGCGCGGGGTGCGCATTGACAGCGGCGATCTGGTCGAACTGAGCAAGGAGGTGCGTCGCATCCTCGACGAGGAAGGCCGTCACGACGCGATGATCTTCGCCAGCGGTGACCTGGACGAATACCGCATCCGGGACATGATCGAGGCAGGCGCCGTGGTGGACGGCTTCGGCGTGGGCACGCGCATGGTGACCAGCCAGGACGCGGCCAGCCTCGGCGGGGTTTACAAGCTGGTCGCCATCTGCCGCAACGGCCGGTGGCAGCCCCGCCTGAAACTGAGCGAGGACAAGGCCACCTATCCCGGCATGAAACAGGTGCACCGTTTCCGCGACTCCGGCACCGGGCAGATGCGCAGGGACGTGATAGCGACCGCCGGGGAGGAGTGTCCCGCGGGGGCCGAGCCCCTTCTGCGGACCGTCATGGAAGGGGGCAAACTGGCGGCGGAACTCCCTTCCCTTGAGCAGATTCAGCACAGAGCGGCGGAGCAGCTGTCCAGTCTGCCGCCGGCATATCGGCGGCTGGAGGACGCCGATGCTTATCCGGTCGAAGTCAGCCGGTTGCTGCGCGACCGGTTCGAGAAGATTGCCGGGGAATTGCAGTAGGGAGCTGGCCAGATGAAAACGCAAGCGGTTTTCTGGGACGTGGACACGCAGCACGACTTCATAGACGAGGACGGCAGCCTGGCCGTGCCGGGCGGGCAACAGATCGTGCAGAACCTGGCCCGGCTGACCGACTTCGCCGTCAGCAACGGCATACCCATCGTCGCCAGCGCGGACGCCCACGCGCCGGACGACCCCGAGTTCGAGGAGTTCGGCCGCCACTGCGTGGCCGGCACATCGGGCCAGGAGAGGATCGAGCAGACGCAGGCGCCGCAGGCCGAGACGGCCGACCCCGAACGGCTGGAACGCCAACTGGCCGCGTTGCGCAAGGGCGACCTCCAGCAACTGGTGATCGAGAAGCAGGAGCTGGACGTGTTCAGCGTTCCGCTGGCCGACACCGTGGTCGAGGCGCTGGACGCGGGGCGCATCTACGTCTACGGAGTGGCCACCGAGTATTGCGTGCTGGAGACGGCGCTGGGCCTGGTGGCCCGCAACCAGCGTGTGGCACTGGTGCAGGACGCCGTCCGGGGCATAGGCGAGCGTGAAGCTGCCGGTGCGCTGGACCGGATGAGGCAGGCGGGCGTGCACCTGACCGAGACGAAGTCGGTCCTGTCTGACCTGGAGGGGGCCTGAATGGAACCGTCTGCCGCCCAACGGCTCGAAGACCGCGCGCAACGGGTACGCGAGCGGCTGGACGAGCTGCAGCGCCAGGTCCATCGCGTCATCGTCGGTCAGGACGATATGGTTGACCGGCTGATGACGGGGCTGCTCTGCGCGGGGCACGTCCTGCTGGAGGGCGTGCCCGGACTGGCGAAGACGCTCTGCGTGACCACTCTGGCCGGCGCGCTGAACGCGAGCTTCCGGCGCATCCAGTTCACGCCCGACCTGCTGCCGGGGGACCTTCTCGGCGGGCAGGTGTATAACCCGCACACCGGGGAGTTCAGCACGCGCCGGGGGCCCATCTTCGCCAACGTCGTGCTGGCCGACGAGGTCAACCGGGCCCCCGCCAAGGTGCAGAGCGCCCTGCTCGAAGCCATGCAGGAACGCCAGGTTACGATCGGCGGGCAGACCCTCGCCCTGCCACGCCCCTTCCTGGTGATCGCCACGGAGAATCCCATCGAGCAGGAGGGCACCTATCCCCTGCCGGAGGCCCAGGTGGACCGGTTCCTGCTGAAGCTCCGCGTGCCCTACCCCTCCCGAGAGGAGGAAGCGCAGATAGTCGAGCGCATGGCCGTCTCGGCGCCGGACCTGGAGGTGGAACCGGTACTGAGCCCTGAGGAAGTGCTCGAGTTCCGCCGCGCGGCGGACGCCGTACGGGTGGCCCGGCCGGTGCGGGACTATGCAGTGGAGCTGGTGCGGATGAGCCGGCGGCCCGACGCGGAACTCGGCCTGGACCGGCTGGTCCAGTGGGGGGCCTCCCCCCGGGCGTCCATGTACCTGGTGATGGCTGCGCGGGCGCGCGCCCTGCTCGACGGGCGGGCCTACGCCATACCGGACGACGTGAAGGCAATGGCCCCCGACGTGCTGCGGCACCGGATCATACTGACCTTCGAGGCGGAGGCCGAGGGGGTTGTGACGGAGGAGGTCATATGCCGCCTGCTGGAGCACGTGCCCGTGCCGTGATGAGCTACATCGCGTGCCGGAGCAGCTGAAAGAGCACCTCCAGGGCGATGATCACCACCAGCGGGCTGAAGTCAATGCCGCCGGCGGTGGGCAGAGCCCGCCGAACCGGCCCCAGGACCGGTTCAGTGATGGCGTGGATGAACCGGTAGAACTCGTTCGTCCTCCACCGCGGCGGCGCCCAGGAGAACAACGCCCTGGCCACGATGACCAGCATGTAGAGGCGTATGGCAGCCAGCAGCAGGCCCATGGCTCCCTCCGGAGACGTTCTGGGCATTATAGCGGCGACGGGCGGGCGGCGCAGGTGCATAGACCGGGCTATGTCGTTTTGACTTAGCCCGCAGAGCGGCTATACTCGCCGTC
>CAYFVS010000488.1:0-1699 GCA_964346565.1 uncultured candidatus Brocadiaceae bacterium
GGTTCGGCTCTGGCGACTTCACGGTAGATTTCAGGATGATGCTCGCGACGTTTCCTCCGGTTGCGTCCGGGTTCTTCTACCAGATGCAGAACGCCAACCTGTACTACAGGATGTACCTACACAGTACCAACAAGATATACTTCCAGGTGAAGGACGGCGTGATCACTCACTTTGTGTCCACCGTGGCGCTGGGCATGGTGATAGACACATGGTATCACGTGGCGTTGGTCAGGAACGGGAACGATTGGTACATCTTCGTGGACGGCGTCGACAAGACGGACTCCGGCACGCCAGACTCCGACGCCATCCCGACGATTACCGGGGCGCTCGGAGTAGGACGGGAACTCAACTACGGTCACGATGGCTGGATCGACGAGTTCCGTGTATCCAAAGGGATCGCCAGGTGGACCAGCAACTTCACACCTCCGAGCGCAGCCTATAGCTCAATCATGGGAGTCTGCACGCTATCCCCCTATTCAACCGCTCAGTCGGCTCTCGACCAGCTCTGGGCGGATCAAGGTTCGGCGACGTTCATGGCCTCGCAGTACGTTCGCATATTCGCCGGTACCTACGATGAGAATGTCGTGGTGCCGGCCGGGCTGGAGCCGTCCTACGGCGATTTCGGTCTCATCATCGAAGGCGATCCGAACGACTCGCGCGACGACGTCGTCATCGCACCGTCCTCCGGTGACGGTCCGACCTGGAGCGGGCCGCACTACGTCACGCTGCGCCACCTGAAGGTCGCGCCGACGGGCGGCACCTACGCCGTCAACGCGGGCTCGGGCAGCTACCTGTCTACGATCTCGGACGTGCACGTCGTCTGTGTGAGCACGTACGGCATCTTCATCTATCGTGATGCAACCATCGAGGACTGCGACGTCGATCACACGACCGCCAACGGCAACGCCTACGGCGTCCATGGCGTGTACTCTCGCATTGTCAGGACCTCGGTGCGGAACGACAACGTCTCCCGGGCCGGCTGCGGCCTGTGGGTCGGTAGGACCGTCGATTCCTGCACCGCGGCGGGATACGAAGAGGGAATCCAACAGAATGACGCACGGAGCGCGCCGCACCTGCTCGTTCGTCAGTGCACGATCTACGACTGCGCCGACGGCGTCATGCTCGGCGCATACATCGGCGGCGCCGCGCTGGAGATGATCAACACGATCATCAGCGGCTGCACCGACTGCCTACACCTCTACGACTACCCGGAGGAGACCTCGACGAAGATCGGCCCTCGGGTCACGCTCCGCAACAACTGCTTCCACGACTACACCAACCTGGCGAACGACGGGAGCTCGGCTAAGACCTACGCGCAGCTCGCGGCGATGGACCGTTGCGACGCCTCGGGCGACAAGGACGCCACCGACCCGCTGCTCACCGACCCGGCAAGTGGCGACTTCAGCCTGCAGTCCACGAGCCCGTGCTGGGACGCCGGTCACGGATCAGGCGTTGTGACCGGCGTCAACAACGTCGCGATGGACGCAGCGCACCCACCGATCGGCGCATGGTCGCCTGGCGTTCTGGTTGGTTCTCCGCCGGGCATGTCTGTGGTGGTGAGCGGCAGTACCATCACGGTGACCCTCACCGGGTCGGCGCGAAGATACCGCGTCAGGCTCTCCACGGTGAGCGGAGTCGAGGAGGCCGAGAGCTCCAGGTCAGGCGCCGGGGACGTCGTGTTCACGAGTGTGGCGCCGGG
>CAYFVS010000489.1:0-1736 GCA_964346565.1 uncultured candidatus Brocadiaceae bacterium
ACGCCATCATCGTGGCCCACAACTACCAGCTTCCCGAAGTGCAGGAGGCCGCCGACTTCGTGGGCGATTCGCTCGGCTTGAGCCGGACCGCCGCGGAGACCGACGCCGAGCTGATCGTCTTCTGCGGCGTGCACTTCATGGCGGAGACGGCGGCCATTCTCTGCCCTGACAAGACCGTCCTCATCCCGGACGAACACGCCGGCTGTCCTATGGTGGACATGACGCCGGTGGGCGCGCTCAGGAAGCTGAGGGAACAGCACCCGGCGGCGGCGGTCGTCACCTACGTGAACTCCAGCGCGGCCCTGAAGGCGGAAAGCGACTACTGCTGCACTTCCGCCAACGCCGTCTCGGTCGCTGGTTCCATCCCTCCGGACCGGGACATCGTGTTCCTGCCCGACCAGTACCTGGGCTCCTACGTGCAGGAGCAGACGGGGCGGGACCTCATCCTCTATCCGGGCTACTGCCCCACGCACGTACGCATTCGCCCAGACGACATCCAGAGGCTTCTGCGCGAGCATCCGGGCGCCGAGGCAATGGTGCATCCCGAGTGCAGGCCCGACGTGCGGGCGTTGGCCGACTACGTGGAGTCAACCAGCGGCATGTGCCGGAGGGCGCGCGAGTCGGAGGCGGAGGAGATGATAGTGGGCACGGAGATCGGGCTGGTCCATCGCCTGCGCACCGAGAATCCCGGCAAGCGCTTCTACGTTGCCTCAGAGGCCGCCGTCTGTCCGAACATGAAGAGGATCACCCTGGAGAAGGTGCTCTGGTCGCTGGAGGAGATGCAGCACCCGGTCCGCGTGCCCGAACCGACGCGCAGCAAGGCGCTCAAGGCGGTCGAGAGGATGGTCGAGGCGGTCAGAACGTGACCGATGGGGGCCGTGGTGCCCGTGTCACAGGGCGCCGGGGCCTCTCTGGCCGGTTCGGATGTTCAGGGCGTCCTCGACCGCGTAGATGAAGACTCGGCCGTCGCCCCTCTCGCCCAGGCGGGCGTGTTCCCTGATGATCTCCGCGAATCCAGGGGCCTCCTCGTCCTGGCAGACTATCTCCAGCTTGGCACAGGCCGAGTAGGTCTCCGAGTACTTGCGCAGGATGTGCCAGCGGTCCTTCTCCGCGTCGGCCAGGGCGGCCAGCGCGTCCACCCGGATGACCGTCAGGTCGCGCGCACCCGCCTCCTCCAGACGCGGGATGACTGCCTCCAGGGCCGTCGGCCTTACGTACGCTTTCACCTCTTTCATGTCTTCAGGGGTCCTTCCCGGCTCGGGGATTCAGATGGTGCAGCCGGCCTCTGTGCCTCGTCGGAGCGACGGGTCAGCCTCCGCTCCTGCAGAGCGCAGTAGAGGACAGGCACCAGGAACATCGAAATCATGACTACGAAGATGCCTCCGAAGGATGGGATGGCCATCGGGACCATGATGTCGGAGCCCCGGCCGGTGGAACTCAGCACGGGCAGCAGGGCAAGGATGGTGGTTGCGAAGGTAATGACACAGGGCCGGATGCGCCGCATCGAACCTTCCCAGACCCGGCGACGAACCTCCTGCACCGAGTCAGGCGGTTCACTCTGGAAGAGCTGTTCCAGGTAGCTGGCCACCACGACGCCGTTGTCGGAGGCAATCCCGAACATGGCGAGGAAGCCCACCCAGATGGCCACGCTCAAGTTTATGGGGTGGACCTGGAAGAGCTCGCGCAGGTTCGTCCCGAGGACCTGTAAGTTCAGGAACCACGGCTGCGCGTAGAAC
>CAYFVS010000490.1:0-3163 GCA_964346565.1 uncultured candidatus Brocadiaceae bacterium
AGCGTCCTGCTCTTTATCTCCATCAGCGTGGCGGCCACCACCAGGAACTCCGCTGCCACGTTCACGTCGAACAGCTCCATCGTCCGCACCGCCGCCAGGTAGCGGTCCGTCACGCGGGAGACCGGCACCTCGAAGATGTCCACCTCCTCCTGCTTTATCAGGTGCAGCAGCAGGTCCAGCGGGCCGCTGAATACGTCCAGCTCCGCGCGGAAATCCTCCAGGTTCAGCTGTGCCGGTGCGCCGTTGTGTCCGCTGTCGCCCATGCGCTCACCCACTCATGGCGTAAGCGAAGAGTAACCGGGGATCCACGCCCACCACCAGTCGGCCAAGGAGTCCGGCCGGCCCGAGTATCACGAAATCGAGCAGGGGCAGGTCCAGGAAGAAAGAAACCAGGATCAAGCCGAACAGCGCGAGCATCCCATACTGACGGTTGAACCGCCGGTAGTTCTCCTTTGCCGGGTAGGGCAGGTAGTACTCCATGATGTGATGCCCGTCCAGGGGGCCCAGCGGGATGAGGTTGAAGATGGCCAGCACGAAGTTGATCATCACCAGGATGGCCAGGTAGCCCACCAGCAGGTTCCCCGGCACGGCATGGCCCGGCAGATAGGCCAGCAGCCCCCGCAGCGCCAGGCCGACCACCACGCCCTGGGCCAGGTTCGACGCCGGCCCGCAGGCGGTCGAGAGCATCATGCCCCGCGCCGGGTCGCGGAAGTTCAGGGGATTCACCTGCACGGGCCTGGCCCACCCGATTGGGGCGAACAGGATCATCAGCGTGCCCATCGGGTCCAGATGCGCCAGCGGGTTCAGCGTCAGGCGTCCCTGCATCCGGGGCGTGGGGTCGCCCAGCCGGTCCGCGCTCCACGCGTGGGCGAACTCGTGCCCCACCAGCGCTGGCAGCAGCGCCAGGAACCGGAACAGCGCCATGAAGGGGTTGAACCCCACGGCCGGTCGCTCCTCCCCCCGCTCAGTTGGCCTCGCCGAACAGCTCGGTCTCTATCAGGTCGCACAGGATGTGGATCACCGTGCCGTGCGCCTCCTGCACCCGCGGCGTGGAGTCCGCCGGCACGGCCAGCAGCAGGTCGCACTCCGCCGCCAGGGCACCCCCGCCCCGGCCGGTGAACCCTATCGTCAACGCTCCCCGGCGGCGCGCCTCCCGCAGGGCGCTGACCACGTTGGGCGAGTTGCCGCTCGTGGACAGCCCGATCACGGCGTCGCCCTCTCCGACGAATGCCTGCACCTGCTTGGTGAACACGTCCTCGACGGCGTAGTCGTTGGCCACCGCGGTCAGGACGCTGGTGTCGGTGCTCAGCGCGTGACAGGGCAGGGGTGCGCGCTCCATCTGGAACCGGCCCACCAGCTCGCAGGCCATGTGCTGGGCATCGGCGGCGCTGCCCCCGTTGCCCAGGGCGTAGATCACGCCGCCCCCGCGCAGGACCTCCGCCAGCCGACGGGCAATCCGCTCGATCTGGTCCGCCTGCCCGAGCAGATCCTGATGGGTGCGGACCGTTGTCCGCAGGATGCGCTCAATCCTGTCCTTCATGGTTGTCCGCGATTCTCCGGATGAGATCGGTGGTGGAGTAGCCCTCCGCCAGCGGCGCGAGGGCGACCTCCCCGCCGTAGGACTCGACGAACTCGTGGCCCACGACCCCCTCCTTCGTGTAGTCGCCGCCCTTGACCAGCACGTCGGGGCGCACCTCCTTCAGCAGCGGCAGCACGCTCTGCTCCTCGAACACCACCACGTAGTCCACGTCGCCGAGGGATGCCAGGATGCGCCCGCGCACCTGCTCGGAATTCACGGGCCGGCCGGGGCCTTTCAGCTCGCGGGCGGATTTGTCGCTGTTCAGTCCCACGATCAGCACGTCCCCCCGTTCCCGTGCGTGGTGGATGAGTTGCAGGTGGCCCAGGTGCACCAGGTCGAAGCACCCGTTGGTGAAGGCGATGCGCAGGCCGCTCTCGCGCAGCTCGGCCACCAGGTCGGCGACCCGGGCGCGGGGGACGATCTTGCGGCTCACGGGATCGGACGCGCTGCGCAGGGCGTCCAGCACCCGGTCGCGGGGCAGGGCGGTGGCCCCGCGCTGGGTGACCTCCAGTCCGGCGGCGAAGTTGGCTAGGGTGGCCGCTGTGGCGTGGTCGGCCCCGGCCGCCAGCGCCAGGCTGAACGCCGCCGTCACCATGTCGCCCGCCCCGGTCACGTCGGCAACCTCGCGGGCCTGCGTAGTGATGTGGCCCCGTCGCCCGGTGGCGGTGGCGTAGTAGAGCCCCTCGCGGTCCAGCTTGATGAGCGCCGCTTCCAGCGACAGCTCCTCGATGAGCCCGTCCGCCGCCCGGGCGTAGTCCTCCTCGGACCGTAGCATCAGCCCGGTTGCCATTTGCGCTTCGTAGCGGTTCGGCAGCACGCAGGCGGCGCCCGCGTAGCGGCCGTAATCCTCGGCCCGCTCGGGGTCCACGATGACCGGCTTGCCGGCGGTGTCGGCCTCCTGTATCAGGTCCCGGATCAGCTCGTCGTCCAGCACGCCCTTGCCCATGTCCTGGATAATCACCAGGCGGGCCTGCTGGATGCGTTGGTGGGCCGAGCGGCGCACTGCGTCCGCGTCCTGCTGGCTGAGGTGGTCGGTCAGCTCCTCGTCCACGCGCAGCATCTGTTGCAGGGCGCGTCCGGCGGACTGCACGTAGCCCAGGTAACGGGTTTTGGTAGTGGTGGGCCGCTCGGCGGAGGCGACCAGACCGGCGCTGTCCACGCCGGCCGATTCCAGCTCCCGGCGCAGGGCGAGGGCGGCCTCGTCATCGCCCACGACGCCCACAGCGAGTGCCTCCGCGCCCAGGCCGGCCAGCATGGCCGCCACGCTGCCGGCGCCGCCCGGGCGACGGTCCCGGCGCTGCACGCGCAGCACCGGTATGGGCCCTTCGGGCGAGACGCGCGAGACCTCCCCCCACACGTAGGTGTCCAGCATCATGTCGCCCACCACACAGATGGGCGGGCTGCCGGCGCTGGCAAGCAGCTCGTGGCAGACTTCGAAGTCTGGAGTCTGAGGTCCGGAGTCTCGCGTGTCGCCTCCGGCGGCCGATTGGTCAGTTTCAGCGTTCATCACTCGGTATTCATCGTCACTGTCCTGCTCATCCTGCTACGCCATTCGTCGTGTCGTTGTGTCTCGGTCCTGCCGTT
>CAYFVS010000491.1:0-13141 GCA_964346565.1 uncultured candidatus Brocadiaceae bacterium
GGTGTTCTCCAGGCTGGCGACGCGCGCCTCGATCTCGCCGTCCCCGCTCAGGGACTGATAGACGAAGTGGAAGTTGTCCGAGCTGCCCCAGATGTCCGAGCCGTCACCTTCGATGGTGAAGGTCCCGGCCGAGTAGCTTGCATTGCCGGCGGCGCTGGGGCTGCCGACGTCCTGGTTCTGCCACGGCGAGGGCAGACCGGCGCCGGCCTGCGTCGTGGCACAGTCCTGGTTGGACTCCGCCGACTCGTTGTTGCTGGTGTCAACGGCGGTGACGGTGTAGCAGTACTGCGTCGAAGGGCTGAGCCCCGTGTCGCTGTAGCTGCTGCTGCCGTACACCGTGGCGATCTGGGAGCCGCCGCGGTAGACCCTGTAGCTGTCGAGGTCGCCCTCGGAGTTGTCGTCCCAGTCCAGGTTGATCTGGCTGGAACTGACCGCGGTGGCGGCCAGTCCGGTAGGCGCGGCGGGTGGCGTGGTATCGCCGCCTGCGGCCGCCATGAACTGGGCGATCAGGCCGACGTAGTGGGACTGGTAGCCGATGGAGTTCTCGGTTATCTCCCAGGTCTGGGCGCCTGCGCCCTGGCCGGCGTCCCACGAGTCGTCGCACCAGTCTCGGTAGAACCGCTCGTAGTAGGTCCTGCCCAGGGGGGGCTGGGCGATGCCGCCGTAATCCTTGTTCGGCCCGCCCACCACGAAGCCGGGGCAGGGACCGTAGTCGGAGTAGTTGTCGTCGGAGACGCCGAAGTTATCCGTACCCTTGAAGTACGGGAAGTCGGGCTCCGTGACGCCCGAGGGAAGGCCAATGAACCATGCTGCGGATTGCGGGTCACCGGGGACGCCAAACCAGGAGTGGTAGAACTGGAAGGAGGAGTGCTCCCCGCCGTGCTCCACCATGTTGCTCAAGTAGACCATGTTCATGGGGTTCTGGCCGTGGAACGAGTGCAGGAAGTCCTCGGCGAGTTCCGTGCACTCGTCAGCGGTGTGGGAGCCGGTCGCTCCCAGGGACGCAGCCTGCGTCAGCAGGTGGCCCCATCCGGCGCGCGCGTTGCTGCTGCCCCAATGGTAATAGCCGCTCGGCATGGCGTTGCGGTAGAGGTCCCGGTTGTCGAACAAAGTGTTGACCGAGGAGCCGATGGCACTCTTCATGTCGGCCACGGTGCCCGAGTCGGCGCCGGGCGTCTGGATGTAGGCATAGGTGGCATGGGTGCGAGCGCTGTAGCCTTCGAGGTAAGAGCTTGACCACGGGGACTGGTAGTTCTCCACGTAGCTCTTGGCGCTGGTTACGCTCTGGTCCAGCCGCCAGAGCTGCGCCGCCGCCCAGCACTTGAAGTCGGAGTCCGGGCAGTTCGACAGCACGTAGTTGTTCCAGCTGTCGAGCGCCGCGCTCTTGAGGGCCGCCGCGTTGCCGTACGGGTCGCCCTCTGCCTCGCAGATGCGGGCGAACATGGCCACGCAGCCAACGAAGATGGGGCTTGACGTCCCATCGGGCCCATAGTAGTAGTGGTCGTGCACCGCGTTGGAAGGTGGGCAGCTATCCGAGGATCCCCCGTACGAATCCCATACGCGGCCCAGCACCTCACCGCCCGACATCTGCATTCTCAGCATCCAGTCAATCTCGAACTTCACCTCGTCCAGGATGTCCGGCACGCCGTTGCTGCTTTCGGGGATGCTGAGCTGGCCGTCGGTGAACGCACCGGGGTTCTGCTCGTAGGCGGACAGCATCATGTCCACGCAGCTCTCCACGGCGCCCCACATGTACTTGTTGTAGTCGCCGGCATCGTGCCAGCCCCCGCTCAGGTCCAGAGTCCCGTAGTTGGGCTCTCCTGATGCAGCCGTAACCGCCGTCAGGTAGTCGTGGCAAACGTTGGAGTCGGACCATCGCGAATCCGCGTAGGGCGTCGGATGGGCCACCCCGCAGCGCTGATAGTAGTAGGTCTTGATCGCTACCTCGCCGACCTCGTTGTAGATGTCGTCGGCAATGTCGAAATCGTAAGACTGCTCGCCCCACGAGGGAACATAGAGCCGGTAAGAGCCGGTTGAGCTGAATGAACTGAAATCCACCCACCAGACGTTGTCGCCCGACGGCTGGTCGTCGAACCCCTTGCTGGCTATCGAGCCGCCATCGTTGGGGACGGTGTACACGACGTTGTCTGAGGTGTTGCGCACCTGCACGGTGCTGCCCGGGTCGGCGGTGAAGATGGCTATCTTCGTGTCGTTTGGACGGTAGCCGAAGTAGTCCATCTTGATCGCCATCGAGACGGGCGCGGCCGACACGGGAGACGACAGCAACGCCACCAGCAGGAAAACGACCGGAACACACCTGACCATCACGTCCGAAGCACGCCCTCGGTTCGTCATCTTCGCAATACTCCTATAGATCACTTGCGCATATAAGTTCCCTTCCCCGACTGACGGAAGCCAGCCGCCACGAGCCTCTGTGTCCAGACTAGGGTCTCGTTCAGACCTCCTTTCCGCGCATCGCACCCACTACGCTGTCGACCTGTTGGTGGCACGGGGAGGTCTGGTGACCCCCCGCGCCCTGTGTCGGAGTACAACTCAGTCTCGAAGCCCAGCCAGATACTACGGGATAGGGGGCCGTTTGCCTATTGCACAAATGGCCGAAATGCTGTACAGTTACGACGCATGATGGGTTATTTCGACAACATCACGTTCCTTGCCGCGGGGGATGAAGCCGAGTACACGGAGAGGCGCGTGCTTGAGGAGCCGCCGTACGCGCTCCACTTCGCGCTCTCGGGCCGACTGGACCTTGCCATCGACGGCGCCGAGCCGAAACGACTCACCGGCCCGGTGGCCTTCTGGTGCTGCCCGGGCAGCCGCTACGAGTTCGGCCCGACGTGCAAGGCCGGCTGGCATCACATTTGGGTCCGCTTCGCCGGGCCGGGGGGCAGACGTGTCGTGCAGGACGGGCTCGTCGCCCTTTCGCCGGACGGCTACCTGCCCGTGCGGGTTCCGGGCCTGTTCGCGGAGTGCTTCGGCAGGTTGGTGGAGCTGGTGGCGGCGGCGGACCCTCGCCGCCAACCCGAGCGCGTGATGGCCCTCCAGCGCCTGCTGGCCATACTTTGGAAGGACTGGTACTGCGAGCAGTCCGGGACTCGCCATAAGGAGATGGAGGTACTGATCGGTGAGATGTGCGCGCGGCCCCGCGAGGCATACGACTTCCGCCAAGTGGCCCAAGAGCGGTTCCACGTCTCCTACCGGCACTTCCAGCGCATCTTCAAGAAACACGCCGGCAGCTCGCCCTACGACTTCCTGCTGCAGTGTCGGATGCGCTGGGCCGCACGCAGGCTCGTGGAGGACGACCTGCCCATTGGCACGGTTGCCCGTCAGGTGGGTTATCAAGTGCCCGGGGAGTTCTCCAGGATGTTCAAAAGGAAGATGGGCATGTCTCCGCAGCAGTTCCGGGAATTCGGCCTGGGGGCGTGACAGACTGCTGATCGCGAGGGGCAGATGCTGAACGTGGCCTTCTTTTCCGGACCGGAGCCGGACCGGATCGAATCCTGCCTGGCCGACATTGAGGACGTCAGTTCCGTGACGGTGGCACTGGTGCGCGGTCTGGCGCCCGCGCTCCGCAGGCGACTGCGGGGGGGCATGTCCCCCCAGCTTGTGCTCCTTGGCGGCGGCATCCCCCCGGAGGAGCTGCCCGAAGCCATCCACGTCCTGCGGGCGGAGGCCCCACGCCGGCCCGTCGTGGTGGTGGTTCAGGCGCCGGACGGCCGGCCTGCCCTGGAGGGCGTCCCGAAGGAAGCGCTGAACGCCATCATCACCTCCGACCAGGTCGAGCGGCTGCCCGGCATTCTGCGCTACGCGGCACACCCCCGAGTGCGCGAACGAATGCAGCAGCGGGACTTCGCCTTCTTTGAGGTGCGCCAGCCTGTCGGTGGGGTGTACGTGAAGGATGCCAGTCTCAGGTACCTCTATGTCGACACCACGTACGCCGCCCGGCTGGGGCAAGAGCCGGACGCGCTGCTCGGTCAGACCGACAGGGAGTTCATGTCCGAAGCCGATCTGGAGGAGACCGCCGCCGAAGAGAGACGCGTCATCGGGTCGGGGGAAGCGGTGGAGCGCGTCGAGAGCATTACGCTGGAGGGCGGTGACTCGGTCGAGGCCCGGCTGATCCGGGCGCCCATCTATGACAACGACGGGCAGATCCGCGGCGTGCTGAGCCGGTGGGACCGAGTGGATGAGTTGGGCGAGCAGGCCACTCGGCCGTCGGATGAACTCCGGCTGACGCTCGGGCCGGGGGGAGTCATGCTGAACTGGCCTCCCGAGGCGGAGAGGCTGTTCAGGTACGCCGCTGCCGAGGCGCTCGGCCGCCCGCTGGGTTTCCTGGCCAGCCCTGTGGAAAGAGCCCATCTCGCCAGGAGCCTGCGAGCCGCCTTTGCAGGCGGGCAGGCAGAAGCCGGAAACCTGACGGTTGTGAGGTCCGACGGCATGTGGATGAGGATGGAGGTCTCACTGCACACCTCGCCGCACCCCGACGCTGGCTCCCGGAGCCTGCGGGCGCGCTGCTCCACGACCCTCTGGCCGTCGGTTGCGCCCAGCTACCCGCCGGGTTTCGAGAGCCCCGAACACCTGTTGGACCCGATGCCCGATCTGACCTACCGGCTCAATCTGCGGAGTGGACGCTTCGATTACATCAGCCCATGGGTGGATTGCTTGTTGGGCTACAGCCACCATGAGCTGGCGCAGATGGGCATCAAAGGCGCAGAGCAGCGGCTCAGGCCGGCCGACCGGAAGCGGGCGCGCGAAGCCACAAGACGGCTGCTAGCCGACCGCGCAGCCGACAGTCCGGTCCGGCTGGAGTACTCCTTCCGGGCGAAGGACGGCTCTCGCATCGCCCTGGTCGAGGACAGGTACGTGCCCAGGGGACGCGACGGTCGCCCCCAGGCGCAGGTGGGCGCGATTCGCCAGCAGGCGGCGCAGCGGGGGGCGGCCAGTGTGCTGCGGGTGAGCGACACTGCCCAATCGCTGCCGCGCTTGGCCCTGGAAAGCCTCACGCTGAAGGACCTGGAGCTGAACGTAGTTTGGGCCTGGGATGTCGGGCATCCGGTCTATGGACTGGCCCCGGAGCGGCTGGTTGGGTTGTCGGACTTCGACCTTGTGCCCCCCGAGACCGCCAGGGCATGGCGGGCCGAAGACAGGGCCTTCCTGGCGAATGTCGAGGAAGTGCCCTTTCAGATCTGCGCGATGCTGTACCGAGCGCCGGGCATGGACGCCCGCGAGCAGCGCAAGATCGGCGTCTTCGACGCGCAGGGCCGACCTGCCGGCTTGCTGGTTACCAGGACGCGGGTGAAGCGACAGGACCTGGACGCGCTTTCGGCCTACTGGACGGCGGTGGCCGTTTCCACCCCCGATGCGATGATCGGCCTGGACCACGCCGGGCGGGTGGTGGCCTGGAACCCGGGCGCTGAGTCGCTTTACGGCTACAGCGCCGAGCAAATCCGCGGCAGGGTGCTGGACTTCGTCTGGACCGACCCCGACCGAGACGTGTGGAGCTATCTGGGGCGGCTCGCCGCAGGGGATAGCATTCGCGGGGAGGAAACAGTCCACCGCGCCGCCGACGGGCGCTGCTTCCCGGTCTCGCTAAGCATGTCGCCCGTCAGAGCCCAGGAAGAAGTGGTGATGGGATACGCCATAGTGGCCCGCGACATAACGGAGAAACGAGAGGCACAGCAGTCGCTTCAGCGTAGCGAGGAGCGCCTGCGTCGGCTGGTCGAAACCGTCTCCGACGGGATCAGCATCTGTGAGTGGGATGCCGCCGGGGGGAAGCTCTCACTGTGGCTGTGCAATGACCGCTACGTCGAGATGTCCGGCTACAGCCAACAGGAACTGAAACAGGCAGACGACCTGTGGGAACTGCGTACCTCCCTGGAGTCGGAACAGCAGCAGCAAAGCAACCTGGAACGTCTCAAGGAAGGCTTGCCCTGCACGGGGACCGCCTCCTGGAAGCGACCGGACGGAAAGGAAAACTACATCGAGTGGTCGGCGGTCGCCCTGGAGGAGCAAGAGCGCCTCACTGTCTACTTCGTAGAGCGGGACGTAACCGAAAGACAGCGGCGCGAACAGAGCCTGCGGCGCAGCCAGGATCGCTTCCGCATCGCGGCCCAGATAGCGTTCGAAGGGATCAGTATCGCCCGGTGGGACCCCATGCGCGACATCCGGAAGCTGGTGTTCTGCAACGATCGGTTCATTCAGATGTCGGGCTACACGCGCACTGAGCTGGAGCAGGCGTCCGACCTGGGCCAGCTTCACTCGTTCCACGAGGATGCGGCTGAAGCGCAGAGACGTTACGCCCACTTCATCAGCGGCCGGCGCTACGGCGGGCGGGCCTCATGGGACCGACCCGATGGCAAGTTCAACGTGCTGGAGTTCCGCGCGGTCTGCAGGAAGGTCGGTGACCGATACCACCTGCTGAGCGTCGAGCGGGACATAACGGAGCAGGCGCGGCGGGCCGAGGAGCCTGGCGGCTGACGGTAAGGACCTGGCCAGAGCGCCCCCGGGCGGTGAGGGGCCGGCAGGCTTCGGGCGTTGCAGCGCCCGGGCCAGGCTCACGGCCGGCCGGTTTGCGCCCGGCCGCCCAGTTGTCCGCGCAGCCGCTCCACTGCCTCGTCCAGGGCGCGCAGGCGCGCCCTGCCCCGTTCACCCAGCAACTCGGCACAGTCCTCCCGCAAGGAGCGGGCGCACCCGTTCACCTGCGCCAGACACTCACCGACGCTCTCCGGGTCGGCGACGGCCCGACCGAGCTGTTCCTTCAGGAGCCGGAGTTCGTGCTCCAGTTCGGTGCGCCTGGTGATGTCGCGATCCACGCTCATGATCAGGTAGCTGCCCTCCACCCGCGCGCAGGTGGCGGAGAACTCGAAGACGTTCTCCTTCCCATCCGGGCGCTGCCAGGAAGCCGTGCCCCAGCATGGGAGGCCCTTCAGGAGGCGCACGAACTGATCCTGCGCCCGCTCGTCCGGGTCGCGGCTGAGCTGGAGGCGATTTACGTCCGGCTGCTGGAGCAGCTCGCCCCGGGTACGGCCGGACATCTCGACGAACCGATCGTTGCAGAAAACCAACCTTCGCGTGTTGCGCACCGGGTCCCACTGGCAGATGCTGATGCCGTCGAAGGCCGACTCGACCAGGTGACGGAAGCGCTCTTCGCTGCGCCGGAGGGCGCGTTGGGCTTCCTTGCGCCGGGTGATGTCGCGTCCCACGGCCGACACCGCCACCAACATGCCGAGGTCGCTGACGACCGGCGAGAAGCTCAGCGACACGTCGCGGGCAACGCCGTCGCTGGCCATCAGCTTGGTCTCATAGAGGCTGACGGAGCGCCGGCTGCGGACCTCCGCCAGCTTCTCCAGCACCAAAGCGCGATCCCGCTCGGCCACCATGTCGGTGATCCTGCGCCCCGTCACTTCCTCAGCGCTGTACCCGTACGTCGTCTCGGCGCCCCAGTTCCAACCGGCGATCAGCCCGGTCGGGCTGAGCCGCATGATGGCATCGTGGGAGGCGGCGACCAGGGAGGCGTAGTGGCTGAGCTTCTCCGCATCCGCGGGCTCTCGGAACACCCCCCCGCACAACCCGAGCAGAGCCACTGAACGGCCCTCTTCGTCCTTGATCGGGATCTTCCACCAATCGTAGTAGGGATGCTCCTGCCGCCGGGGCGCTGCCGAGGGCGCCTGCCATTCGCCGCTGTCCATCACGCGTCGGTCGGCGGCCTGGTAGCGCGCGGCTTCCCCGGGCGGGAAGTAGTCGCAGTCGCTTTTGCCGACGATTCCTTCCGGCGTTGTACCTCTGTCGCGAGCGAATGGCTCGTTGGCGAAGGCGAAGCGCAGGTCCCGGTCCTTGACGAACACGCGCTCGGCCATGCGCCACAGCGCCCATTCAACCTCCGCCGCATCCTGCACGCACCAATGGCGCAGCTTGTCCACACCCGGCTCGGCCGGGCCGGTGGGCAGGACCGACTGCACAATGGCGGGCAGGGAGTCCATCTCCTCCGCACAGACGAAGTCCCGCGCCCCAGACCCCAGGTACACCGCGACACCCCGCTGGCCGGGATCCCCGCCGAAGACAATCACCAGCTGGTCCGGATCCGTCCGCACCGCGCCCACGACCGCCCGCCGAACCCGCTCATCGGGCAGCGAGCCGTCCACAAGGACAACGCTCATCAGCAGATCACCGTCCTCCGGCCCCTGGGGGGCACGTCCCACCGGTCGCGTGCCCGCCTGGCGGCTGATCCTGCAGCCCAGGCCCGCGTCACTGAACAGCTCCCGGACACGCTGGGCTGTGCGGGCCGTTCCGGTTACCAGCGATATGTGCGTCCGGCGGGCCATGGCTTGCTCCAAACAAGCGGGCCGACGCGCCGTCCTGCGGGCAGAGGCCAGCCGCCTCAGACCCGGAGTCCGTACTCCCTGAACTGCTGGGGCGACATTCCGATCTTCTTCTTGAACAACTTGGAGAATTGCGCGGGATCGTGGTAGCCGGCGTCCCGGGCAATGGCCTTGACGGGGCGGTCTTCGCTCAGGAGTTGCGCGGCCGCTTTGCGCATCCGGCACACAAGGAGGTACTGATGGGGGGAGTGCCCGAGGTGTCGCTTGAACAACCGGCAGAAATGCCGATAGGAGACATGGACGTCCTCGGCCACCTGGTGGAAATCGTAGTCCCTGTAGGGATCGCTGCCGAGCCGGCGCGCGACCTGCTCCATCTGCGCCCGGCGACGGCCCGGCTTCTCCCCGTACCATTCCTTCCACAGCATCACCACCAGCGACTCCAGCGCCAGCACGGCCTCCGGGTGGGTGCGCACGCTGCCCTGCTGCACCAGGTCAACCAGTCTGGCGAAAGCGTCGGCGAAGACCTCCGCTCGCCGCACCGCCACATACCCCGCCTCCGAAAGCGGCATCAGCCCCTGCTCGACTATCCTGACCGCCCTCGGGCCCTGCATGTACACCCAGTACCGCGCCCAGGCTCCGGCGTCGGCGCAGCCGTACCTGTATCGGTGTGCCGGATGGTGCCAGAACGCCAGGGGGGCGTCGAGGGTCTTCGGCTGACGATCGTCAATGGACAACCTGAGCTTACCGGACTTGGCAAAGACGAGCCCGTGCTGCGCCTTGGCCATATCGAATGAACGGCGGCATCCGGGCTCAGCGCCTGCCTCAGAGAAGCTGATGTCGTCGAAATACGACATGAGATGGCGCTCAAAGACCTGCGTTCGTCTCTACTGACCATTGATAGGGTTGCACGCTTAGTCTAAAGTACGCGTCGTCTGGGCTCAAACGGGGTACGCTTCGCAAACTCCAACGTATCCTCGACAGCAGGCGGGCGGAACGGGACAGGCCTGACCCGCCTGCTCCGAAGCTTGGCTCCGGGTTGGGCGTTTCAACCGGATCTTCCGGCCGACAGGGCATCGCATCGGAGGAAGGCGATCCGGATGCCACACGTCAGCGCTGGTGCGGGGGGATCGAGCAGGTCACCGCGGGCGAGGGGGAGACGGACGGGATGTACTGGCCAGGCGGCCTTCGTTGTTCACCGCCCACAGCGTTCGGCGGCGGCGCACCCGCAGTCAATGCCCGCCGAGTGCAGAGCAGCAAGTGGACACGCGGCATCCGAATCAGCAACCCAGTTCGCCGGCCTCTTCTTCAGCAGCAGGAGGAATCATGACCAAGCTCAGGGGCCCCGTAGTGCTGAGTGCTGTGGTCACCATGCTGGCGTTGGCGGCTGCGGCGTCGGCGGTGGACGTAACGGTGGACGACAGCGTCGCCTACCAGACCATCACAGGGTTCGGGTCCTGCACAGCGGGATGGATCTCCTCGGTGGGCACGGACAGCCGGACTCACGAGGCGTACTGGGAGGATCTGGGCGCCTCGATCTTCCGGATTAACATGACACCGGCCGCCCTCAACCTGGATGCCTGTAACGAGACGACTACGTACCTGGGGCCGGACATTGACGAGAACATCGCCCTGTTCAACTGGGACACGAACTCTAAGGGCGACCCCAATCCCTACGGGGCGATAGCAGCAGCCGCCGCGACCAGAGCCATTGACGACTACACCATCGTGGGCGCCATCTGGTCGCCGCCCGACTACATGAAAACAGGTCAGACCTGTTGTCAGGTGAACGAGAGCTGCGGCGGTCACCTGATTCAAACCAGCGACAACCTGACCCAGTTCGGTCGCTACGTGGCCGCCTACGTCAAAGGCTGGTCCAACTACTGGGGGGTGGACCTGGAGTGGGTCAGCCCCCAGAACGAACCGGGCATGGGCGCGAATTACTCAAGCTGCGTGTACGATACCGAGGCGAGCGGGGGCACGGCCGAGCTGCCGCCCGCCATACAGGCCGCCCGCGACGAGCTGGACGCCAACGGCCTGACCTGGTGCGAACTGACAGCGCCCGACGGGCCGTGGTATGTGAGCTGCTGGGACCACGTGCAGGACTTCTTCTACTACGTGCGCGACATCCGCGATTACTCCCTGGCGGACCTGGGGGGCTGGTCCATCCACATGAACAACTGGGTTGACGCCCGACAGGCGTGGGACATCATCTGGAACGGGGGCACTGACCCGGAGCACACCAGCAGGTCATTCACGGGCCTGAAGACCGATGGGTTGCCCTACATGTGGATGACCGAGGTTTGCGAGGAGCCCTGTGACCTGAGCGGGGCACTGGAGGTCGCCGAGAACATCCACAATGCGCTGGGGTGGGGCAATTGCGACGCGTTCATCTACTGGACGCTTACTTTCGGCGGCGCCTGTGAGTGGCAGACCCTGTGCGATTGGATTGACGGCGAGGGGCCGAACACTTCGGCGCTCAAGTACTGCGCCGCGAAGCACTACTTCCGCATGATCCGGCCGGGCGCCGTCCGCGTAGCCGCCACGCCGATGGAATACGACACGACGACCAACTACCTGGGCGGTCCGGAGAATGGCCTGTGCACCACCGCCTACAAGCACAGCACGAACGGCACGCTGACGATCGTCATCACCAACCTCAACAACACTGCCTACACGGCCAACATCACGGTGAACACGTCACTGGCCATAGACTCCTACAGCGCCCGGCGCACCTCTTCGTCCGAGCGCTGGGCGGTCGTGGGGCCCTACTATCCCAGCGGCGGGGTCATCTCGGTGCCGGTGCCCGCGCAGAGCATCATCACTCTGTGGGGCGGCGGCGAAGTGACGCCTCCAACCGCCCCGACAGGCCTGACGGCCACCGCCATCAACGAACACCAGATAGACCTGGACTGGGACGACAACACCGAGAGCGATCTGGACAGCTACAGGGTCTACCGGAGCACCAGCTCCGGCGGCCCGTACGACCCGGTGGCCTCCGGGCTGACCTCAAGCGCCTACTCCGACACCGGGGTCAGCGCCTCCACCACCTACTACTACGTGGTCACGGCCGTCGACACTTCTCTGAGCGAGTCGGACAACTCCAACGAAGCATCCGCCACCACGCCGAGCGACACCACGGCTCCGGCGGCGCCGACCAACCTCACTGCAACCGCAGTCAGCTCCAGCCAGATTGACCTGGACTGGGATGACAACTCCGAGGGCGACCTGGACGGCTATACCGTCTACCGGTCCACTACCAGCGGCAGCGGCTACGCGGAGGTCGGCACGGTCTACGGTGCCAGCGACTACAGCGATCCCGGCCTGACCGCCGGCACAACCTACTACTACGTGGTGACGGCGCTTGACACAGCCGCCAACGAGTCCGGCTACTCCAATGAGGCCTCTGCCACACCTCAGGCGGCACTGGCGGACGCCGACATCGTGGGAGCCGCCAGCGCGCCGTCAATAGACGGATCTGTGGACGCCGTGTGGTCGGGCGCTGACGCTTACTCGATCGCCAACGCCCTGAGCGGCTCGACGGGCGGAAGCGACCTGGGCGGGCAGTGGAGGGCGATGTGGGACTCGGCCAATCTCTACTGCCTGGTGGAGGTGACCGACGAGTCGCTGCAGAACGACTCGACCAACGCCTGGGAGGACGACTCGGTGGAGGTCTACATCGACGCCGACAACTCGAAGGGCACTTCCTACGACGGCGTCAACGATTACCAGCTCCTCTTCCGCTGGAATGACTCCACCATTCACCTGGGCGCCAACTCCGCCGGCGACACCACGGGGATGCAGTTTGCCATCGCCGACACCGCCAACGGGTATACCGTTGAGGTGCTGGTGCCGTGGTCCACGCTGGGCGTGACCCCCTCCGCCGGCAGCCTGATCGGCACGGACGTGCACGTCAATGACGACGACGACGGCAGCGGCCGGGACGGCAAGATCGCTTGGTTCGCGACCACAGACAACTCCTGGAGCGACCCGAGCACGTTCGCCGAGGCCGAACTGCTGGCTGGCGGCGGAGACACCACGCCCCCCGCCGCGCCGACGGGCCTGACCGCCGCCGCTGTGAGCGACAGCCAGATCGACCTGGACTGGGACGACAACGTCGAGGGTGACCTGGACAGCTACAACGTCTATCGCGACGGTGGCCAGATCGCCGCGGGCGTCGGCTCCAGCAGCTACAGCGACGCGGGTCTTTCCGCCTCAACGCAGTACTGCTACACGGTGACGGCCGTGGACACTTCGGCCAACGAGAGCGCCGAGTCGAACCAGTCGTGCGCTACGACGCAGGCCGACACTACCCCGCCTGCGGCGCCGACCAACCTGAGTGCCACCGCCGGTGACGGTCAGGTGTCGCTCGACTGGGACGACAATGCCGAGACCGACCTCGACAGCTACAACGTCTACCGGTCCACCACGAGCGGCTCCGGCTACAGCTCGATTGCCGCCGTCTACGGCGGCAGCGACTACACTGACACCGGGGTGAGCAACGGCACCACGTACTACTACGTTGTGACTGCCGTTGACACCTCGTCGAATGAGTCCGGCTACTCGAACGAAGCCGGCGCGACGCCGCAGTCCACCGGCCTGCCCTCACCGTGGCAAGACCAGGACGTCGGCAGTCCCGGCGCCGCCGGCAACGCAAGCTACTCGGGCGGCAGCTTCACCATCGAAGGTGACGGCAACGACATCTGGAACAACTCCGACAACTTCCACTTCGTCTATCAGCCCCTGAGCGGGGACGGCGAGATCGAGGCACGCGTCGCCAGCCTGGAGAACACCAACTCCTGGGCCAAGGCGGG
>CAYFVS010000492.1:0-15282 GCA_964346565.1 uncultured candidatus Brocadiaceae bacterium
TACGCTCTATCAGTCGGCGGGGCACTGACTGCCTTGCCTGCACCGGCGGGCGGTTACTTCCTACTTCAGAATTCTTCGGCGAGGCTTCCATGCACAAGATAGCCGTCATACCGGGCGACGGAACCGGGCCGGAGGTGGTCCGCGAGGGGCTGAAGGTACTGGCCGCCGTCGGCGAGATCGAAGGGTTCGAGTCCGAAACGGTGGAGTACGACTTCGGCGGCGACCGCTACCTGGAGACCGGCGAGGTCCTGCCCGACTCCGCCCTCGACGAACTGCGCACATTCGACTGAGGGAACGTGGCAGGCTGGAGGATGCGCGGATGGACGCCCAGGGAGGGCGGTTCCTGCTGGGGCGCGGCGGTTGCCATGTCGAACGGGCTCTCCCGCTGGCGTTCGTCCGGGGCCGGGCGGCGGTGGTTGCGTGCAGACACACGAGCCCTTTCGGAGCCATTATCAAGAATGCGCACCTGCGGGTTCAATCCCTGACGGCGAGGGCGGCCTGCAAGGCCTCAGAGAGCGTCGAGAGGGCCTGCGGCGGCCAGCAGTTTTTTCCCGGGGCGGAGCTCTTTTCCGGTCCCCCGGCGCCCCTCCTCCCTCCCGGGCTCCCCGGGTCACCACGAGCGGGTGGTATGGCCGTTGCCCTGCGGGGCCGGACCGGTGCCGTGCCCCAGAGCGTGCTGGAGGACTCAAACGCGGACATCGCCCGGGGGTTCACCGCGCTGATCGCCGCGCAGCGGGGTTTCCAGGTGAATTCGCGGACGGTTCGTGTTACAAACAGCATCCTGTAGCAGTTGGCGAGCGTAGTTACTGAGCGGCCGGGGGGTATGCGCCGGCGTGCCGTGTTCGTGCTCCCTCGGCGGGCGCGCCCGGCCGGCGGCTTGGCGGCCCGCCGACTGCCGCCCGCAGGCACCCCACCGGCGCGGAGGTGACATGACCGCGCGCTGTATCCAGTCAGCTCCTTACCATCTTCTCCCCCGGGTGCAGCTTCAGGAGCAGATGCCCCCGCGCCCGCCGGGGCCGCTGCGGGCCATCCGGGACAGCGTGCGCCACTCGGTGGGCCGCGAGCTGGCGCTGATGCTCATCGCGCTGGCCGCGCTGGGGATGGTGGCCCTGCTGCTGCAGGTGTTCCTGCGGGCCCTTCGGCGCCGGCGCGCCCTGGAGAAGAGCTGGGCCGATCTGGCCCGCTGGTTGGAAGCCAGCGAGCTGAGCGGCGAACAGCGGAAGCTCGCCCGCGAGCTGGCCACCCGCTACAGCCCCGGCAACCCGATGGGGGTCGTCGAGCAGATCGAGGTGTTCGAACGCGCCGTCCATCGCTACCTGAAACCCGTCTGTGCTGACGGGCCCGGTCCAGACGCCGAGCAGGCCGCCCGACGCCTGGGCCAGCTGCGCGACAAGCTCAACCTGGGAACGCCCGGCGGCGTGCTGTACTTCAGCTCCCGAGAACTGGACGCCGGCCAGGAGGTGGAACTGAAGCCCCTGGGCCAGCAGCAGCACCTCTGCTGGGGGATGGTCGCCGAACAGCGGGAGGACTTCCTGGTCATCAAGGGCGTCCGCCCCGGCACGGAGGGGCTGGAGGGGTGCGAAGTGCGCGTGGTCTTCTTTCACGCGGGGCGGTCCTACACGTTCGAGACCAGGGTAGTGGAGGCGGAACCCTCCGGCTCGCGATGTTTCCTGCAGCACACTCTCGACGTCAGGACGGCCGGCGCCCGCGAGTTCCACCGGGTGCAGGTCAATGGCCCGGCGTCGGTGCGGTCCCCCTGGGAGGACGGTGACGTGGAGCGGCAGGCAACTCTGCGCGACCTGAGCACAGGAGGCGCGGGCCTGGTGAGCCGGCGCTACTTCGAGGACGGGGAGCAAGTGGTGGTCCTCCTGCGGCCGGCTGACTATCTGCCCGAGGACGACTCCTTCGAGACCGAGCCGGCGCGGGCCCTGCCGGGCATCATCGTGGGCGTAGAGCGGACGCCGGGGGGCCGCTGCCGGTACCACGTCGAGTTCCGCGAGCTGGACGGCGGCGATAGGCAGTTCCTGTTCCGACTGGTCAACCGGCTGGAGCTGGCGGGGCAGGAGTAGCTTTCAGCCAGCGGCAGCGTTCGCGTCGGGGGGAGGGCCGCGGGCGTGCGGGCCGAGTTGGTCAAGCAGCTTCTGAGGGGTGCAGGGATTTGCTTGAGGGGGCCGGACGGCGTTACGCTGAACTGGCCGTGGACGCGCAGGACGTGCTTCAGATGGTCGGGGCCCGCCTGCGGGACATGCGAAGGAGCGGCCGGACGCTACGCGGCTGTCGCCGGGGGATGTGCGGGCAATGCTGACGGCGCCCGCTGTGCCGTTCAACGCCCTCGAGGAGGTGCATCGCTTGAGAGCCAACATCGCCATCATGTCGGCGCTGGCGGCTGTCCTGCTGCTGGCTGCGCTGGTCGCGGGGGGAGCCGAGAAGGCCGGGGAGGGCCTGAAGCAGGGGGCGGTCACGCTGTGGCGCATCTGGCCGTTACTGCTGCTGGCGCTGGTAGTGGCCGGGCTGCTGCACGCGCTGGTGCCGGTGGAGGCGGTGCAGCGCTACCTGGGCACGGCCCGCCCCTACCGGGCCATCCTCATCGCCTGGATCGTGGGGGCCGTGCTGCCCGGCGCGCCCTACGTGACGCTGCCGTTGGCGGCGATGCTGCTCGGCCGGGGGGCGGGCATCGGCGCGGCCACCACCCTGGTGCTGTCCGCCTCGCTGGTGGGCCTGACGCGCGTCCCCTATGAGGTGGCCTTCGTGGGCTGGCAGTTCTCGGTCCTGCGGGTGGCGGCCTGCCTGGTGCTGGCTCCGGTGGCGGGCGCGGGGGTGCACCTGCTGAACGTGCTGATGCGCTTCTACCCCGTGGGCTGAGCGGGACGAGGGCGGGCTCGGTCTGGCTGGCCTTGCTTCAGGCCCCGGAGGATGTCCCAGTACGCGCCGCGGGCGCCGGCGCGGATGGCTTCGCTCAGGGGCCGGTTCTCATTGTAGTTGTAGTTCTCCGCGCTCTGCTCGCTCATCGGCTTGAAGAAGCGCCCGTCTTCCCCGATCAGGTCGCACACCAGCCCGGCCGGGTCCCCGCCGAGTTCCGCACTGATGTAGAAGACGGGCCGCAGCAGGTCCGCCGCCCCGGCGCCGTCGTCCCCCTCCGTGCTCACGGCTTCGCCGGTCCGCAGGTGCGCACTTACCCGCAGCCCGCCCTCGGCCGCCATCTTCCCGGCCAGCGCCGTGCCCGGATACAGGCGCACGCCGAGCGCCGCGCCCACGCAGTCCGGCCCGACGCGCTTCATGAACTCGATGGTCTCCCGCAGGGTCGCCTCCGTCTCGCCCGGCCCGCCCAGCAGCAGGTCGGTCATGACGCGCAGACCGTGACGGCGGCAGGCCTCGATCGCCGAGGCGATGTCCTCCGGCCGGTGCCGGCGGCCGTAGGTGCGCAGCATCTGCGGGCTGGCGCTGTCGGCGCCGAAGTCAATGCCCACGCAGCCGGCGCGGCGCATAGCGGCGGCCAGCTCCGAGTCGAAGCGGTCCACGGCGGCGTAGGTGTACCATCGCACCCGCCGGCCCAGGCCGCGCCGGGCCAGCTCCGCACAGACAGCCGTCGCGTGCCGGTACGGCACGTTGAACTCGCTGTCGCACAGGTGCAGCACGTCCACTCCCTGGCCCAGGAGCGACTCGACCTCGTCGGCCACCTCCGCCGGGGCGCGGGTGCGCACGCGGCGGCCCTTGATCAACGGGTCGGCGCAGTAGGTGCACCGCCGGTCGCAGCCCCGCTTGGTCTCCAGGCCGGCCTGGCCGCCCTCGGCGAAGTAGCGGCGGTTGTCCAGGTGGTCCCGGCCTGTCGGCAGGGACAGGGGGAATGCAGGGCGGGGCGCGTTGGCGGCGTATCGCCCCTCGCCCGTGCGCCACGCCAGCCCCGGTATGTGCTCCACCGGCCCGTCCCCGCCCAATGCGCTGGCCAGCTGGAGCAGGGAGCCTTCCCCCTCGCCGCGGATGCCGAACTCGCAGCCGGTCGCCCGCAGGATCGGCAGCGGGAAGACCGAGAAGCCCGCTCCGCCCAGCACGAGGGGAGCGTCGGTCAGCGTCCGCAGGCGACGGACGAGCCGGCGCAGCGCCGGCACGAACGAGTGACCGCTGGGCCAGAAGCAGTCGTCGGAGTTGCGGAAGGAGACGGCGACCAGGCGGGGCTTCGTGCGGCGGAGGGCGCCGGCGAGGGCGGCCTGCGGGTCTTCCGTCCAGCTCAGGTCCACCAGCTCGACGCGCCGTCCCGCGCGGTTGAGTGCTCCGGCCATGTATTCCAGCCCCAGCGGGGCGACGGGCGGCCTGACGCGGTTGCTGTTGACCAGGAGGATAGCTTGCTTTCCGATGGCGATTGCTCCCTCAAGCGCCGAGCAGGGGCGGACCACTGCCGCTTCCCAGCCTACGGAAGTTCGGTCGCCGTGTCCACCCCAACGCTGGCGGGCCGGTCCCTGGACGGGCCGTCCTCGCGGCCCGTTGAAAGCTCCTGCCAGGCGGCCTACCATGGCCCGGTGCGCATCGCCTGACGCCCGGGAGGACGCTGCTGTGAGCGAACCGTTTGAGCCGGACCTGATGACCACGGGCATCGGCAGCCTGCCCTTTGCTGATCCTGATCGGGCCGCCGAGTTCGTCCTGGGGGCCGGCCTGTCGGTGGCGTTCTGGCCGCAGTTGCCACGCAGATGCTTCCGGGAGCGTATGGTGCCGCAGTTTGCCGAACTGGTGCCCGCGGTGCGGCTGGACGATGATGAGGAACAGGTGCGGTGGGAACCGGCCGCGAAGTACGACGAGCTGGGGGAGTTCTACGAACGGTTCCTTGCCGACGACCCCTCCCTGTTCGGGCTCTCCCGGCAGGCGGCAGCCGGCTTCGACGCCTTCCTGCGGGCGGCCGGGAGCGATGCTCTGCCGCTGTCGAAGGGCCAGATAACAGGGCCGATCACATTCTGCACCAGCGTGACCGCTGCCGATGGGGAGCCGCTGTTCGCCGACGAGGAGATGCGCCAGGTGGTCAGCCAGGCGCTGGCCATGAACGCCCGCTGGCAGGCGGCGCTGCTGGGGGAGGTGGCCCGTGAGCGGGTCATCCTGTTCGTGGACGAGCCGGTCCTGGCGGTGTTCGGCTCCAGCGCTCTGTCCGGCGTCTCGGAGTCGCACGTGCGGGAGATGGACGGGCAAGTGCTGGGGGCCATCGAGCAGGCGGGCGCCCTCAGCGGCATGCACGTCTGCGGCAACAGCGACTGGGCCGTCGTGGCCCGCAGTGGGGTGAGCATACTGAACTTTGACGCCTACCAGCACGGGCGCACCATTTCCCTCTACCCCGAGGCGGTGGGGGAACTGCTGGACCGGGGAGGTGCGATCGCGTGGGGCATCGTGCCGACCACGGGTGCCGTCCGGCAGGAGGAAGTCGGTTCCCTGGCGCGGCGCTTCGAGGAGGCGTTGGCCAAGCTGGCGGCCAAGGGATTCGACGAAGGCTATCTGCGACGGCGCTCCCTGCTGACGCCATCCTGCGGCGCGGGCGCGCTGTCAGAAGAGGAGGCTCGGCGGGCCTTCCGACTGCTGGCCGACCTGCGGGAGTCGCTCCGGACTTAGCAGCGGCCGCCACCTCGGCTGGGGAGTGCGCGTCTGGCCGTCAGGCGCCGGAACCGGTTCCGAACACCGCCATCATTGCCAGCGCCAGGAGAGCCAGGAGTATCAACACCGCCCCGCCGATCAGGATTGGGACGAGGTTCGGGTTCTCCGGCTCCGGTTCCTGCCTGGGGATAGCCGTCCCCGTGCGCATGTCGGCACCGCAGTTGGGACATGTGGTCTGGCGCACGCCGAGCAGCGTGTCGCACAGCCTACAGCGCAGGCGAGCCGGATGGTGGACGCGGCCGCCTTCGGCGACCAGCTCCACTGTGTCAATCTCCAGGGCGCTCGCAGACAGGCGAGGCCCGGCTCCGACTTCGTTCAGTCGGCCGCAGGCCGGGCATCGGACGATGTCGCCGCGCTGCTGGTCGGCGATCGGGATCTCGTACCGACAGCGGGGATTCGAACAGCTCTGCTTCATTGCGTCTTCCTCACATCGGGCTGACAGGGCGCGGGGGAGAGTCTGCCGCTGCCGCCCGGCGTCCAGTCCGTCGGTTCGGCCGCCCATCCCGTGCCGTTGTCGTGTGTCTTTCTCTGCTTTCTGCTCTGTCCTTGCTCCTGGTCAGTCCCGCCCCGCGCAGGCGGGACGGAACTGGTACCCCCTCGGGGACTCGAACCCCGGACCCGCGGATTAAGAATCCGCTGCTCTTCCGGCTGAGCTAAGGGGGTATGACACGTGGTTGGCCATGGAGCAGGCCCAGTCCTACTCTTGTACTCTGGGCGGCCGCCCGTGTCAAGCAAACCGCGGCGGCCGCGCTTGCCCTCAAGCCTCGCGCTTCTCGCCTGCCGTTCTGCCCTCCGGCTGCTTGCAGTTCTCGGGCCGCTTTGCTATGCTCAGAAGGAGGCTTTGGCCCGGTGCCGGACCGAGCCGAGGACCAACCGTGTGCACATCCTTTCGCTCCTCCCGCCATGCTGGACGAGACACGAAACTTCTGCATCATCGCGCACATTGACCACGGCAAGTCTACGCTGGCCGACCGTTTCCTGGAGCTGACCCACGCCGTGCCCGAGCGCGAGTTCCACGAGCTGATGCTGGACGACATGGAGCTGGAGCGCGAGCGCGGCATCACCATCAAGGCAAGCTGCGTGACCATGCAGCACGAGCTGGACGGCAGGACCTACCGGCTCAACCTGATTGACACCCCCGGCCACGTGGACTTCAGCTACGAGGTCAGCCGCAGCCTGAAGGCCTGCGAAGGGGCCATACTGCTGGTGGATGCCAACCAGGGCATAGAGGCCCAGACGGTGGCCAACCTGGAGCAGGCCCGCCGCCAGGGGCTGACCATCGTGCCCGCCGTCACCAAGATAGACCTGCCTGACAGCCGGCCCATCGAGACCATGGCCGAGATGGAGCATACCTTCGGCATGCATGCGGACGACATCCTGGCCGTCAGCGGCAAGACGGGCCGGGGCGTGGCGGAACTGCTGGCAAGCGTCGTCCGGCGCGTACCGCCCCCTTCCGGCCGACCGGACGCGCCGCTGCGCGCCCTGGTGTTCGACTCCTTCTACGACGAGTACCAGGGCGTGGTCACCCTGGTGCGGGTGGTGGACGGCAGCGTGCAGACGGGCCAGAGGATCCGTATGATGGGCTCGGGCGAGTCCTACGAGGTCAGCCGCCTGGGCATCTTCACCCCTCGGGCCACGCCGCGGGAGAAGCTGGAGGCCGGCCAGGTGGGCTACGTCATGGCCGGCATCAAGACCATCCGCGACGTGCGCGTCGGCGACACCATCACCCACGGACTGGAGCCCGCCGCCAGGCCCCTGCCCGGCTATCGCGAGCCGAAGCCCATGGTTTTCTGCGGCCTCTTTCCCCAGGACAACGACGACCTGCCGACGCTGCGCTCCGCCCTGGAGAAACTCTCGCTGAACGACTCATCCTTCGTCTATCGGACGGAGAATTCCGACGCCCTCGGGTTTGGCTTCCGCTGCGGCTTCCTGGGCATGCTGCACATGGAGATCATCAAGGAGCGGTTGGAGCGGGAGAACGGGGTCCCCATCATCCAGACCGCCCCCAACGTGACCTACGAGGTGGTCACCCGCGAGGGGGAGACCACGCGCATCGAGCGTCCGGCCCGGATGCCGCCTCAGGAAGAGATCGAGCAGATACGGGAGCCCTGGGTGCGGATGAAGATGATCCTGCCGGCGACCTACATCGGCAACGTCACCAAGCTGGCCGAGCGGCGGCGGGGCCAACAGGTGAACACGGCTTTCCTCAGCGACCAGCGGGCCATGCTGGTGTACGAACTGCCGATGGCGGAGGTGGTCTATGACTTCTTTGACCGGCTGAAGTCCCTGACCCGCGGCTACGGGACGATGGACTACGAACCGCTGGGCTACCGCCAGAGCGACCTGGTGAAGGTGGACATCCTGGTCAACGGCCGGCCGGTGGACGCGCTGTCGGTCATCTGCCATCGCAGCCAGGCGGAGCGGCGCGGGCGGCACATAGTAGAGCTTCTGCGCCGACATATAGACAGGCACCTGTTCCCCGTCCCGATCCAGGCCGCCATCGGCAGCCGTGTAGTCGCCCGGGAGACCCTCAGCGCCCTGCGCAAGGACGTGACGGCCAAGTGCTACGGGGGCGACATCACGCGCAAGCGCAAGCTGCGGGAGAAGCAGAAGGAAGGCAAGAGGCGGATGAAGTCCGTCGGCAGCGTGCTGATCCCCCAGGAAGCCTTCCTCGCCGTCCTCCAGGAGGAGTGAGGGCCGAGCCGACGGGGAGGAGAGATCGTGTCGAACTGCAAACGCCGGGGTCCCTCCGAAGGGGACGCGTTCCGCTCCGGTCCGCCCCGGGAGACCACCCACCTGCGGGACTACCTGGAGTCTATCGCCATCGCCGTGCTGCTGGTGCTGTGCGTCCGGCAGGTGGTGGTGGAGGCTTTCCGCATCCGTCACGGCAGCATGGCACCCACCCTGGTGGGAGACCACCAGGAGCTGCGCTGCCCGAACTGCGGCTGGACCTTCGCGGTGGGCGCCGACAAGGTGGGGGCGCGCGGCGAGGTCGAGTGCTCCAACTGCGGGTGGCGCTGGCCGGGAGCGGGCAGGTTCGCGCAGGGAGGCGAACTGCGGTTCCGCACTCCGGAGTGGCTCTGGAACACCGCCTATACCAGCCAGGGCAAGGTGCTCGACCGGGCGGCCGCGGCCAACCGCGTGCAGCGCGGGCCCGCCCGTGTGTTCGTCAACAAGTTCCTTTACCGCCTGCGCAGACCACGCCGCTGGGAGGTGGCCGTCTTCCTGTTCCCCCTCTACAGCGCTTACTGCCCCTTGTGCGACTGGTCGGGGGAGGTGGATTCGCTGGAGGACGCGAAGTGCCCCGAGTGCGGCAACGAAGACCTGGAAATCGAGGCTCGCAACTACATCAAGCGCATCGTCGGTCTGCCCGGCGAGCGTCTCCAGATACGGGACGGAGACGTCTTCGTGAACGGCTCCATCCTGCGTAAGCCGCCGGACGTGCAGGAGGAGCTGTGGCTCCACGTCTTTGACAGCCGCTTCATGCCGCGCCAGGAGGTGGCGCCCACCTGGGACTTCCGCGGCGCCCGTCCCCTGTGGCGCCGGGACGAACCCGGGGGTGTGCTGGCGCTGGATTGCATCGGCGAGGATGGGCCCGTTCTGGCGGCTTTTGGCCGCCGCGTGCGCGACATGTACGCTTACAACGGCCTCAGTTATGAGGCCACCACCCACGGGTTCAGCCAGGGCGGGCGCAATGAGGTGGGGGACGTGCGCATCCGGGCGCGGGTGCGGGTGCAGGATAGCGAGCCGGGCGGGGCCGTGCTGCTGTCGGTGGCGGAGGCGGGCCACGAGCTGGTCTTGCGCGTTCCGACCGAAGAAGGTCCGCTCGAACTGACGGACAACGGAGTGGCGGTTCGCCGGGTTGATGCGCCGGGGCTGGCGCCCGGGGAGTCGCACTGGCTGTCCCTGGAGAACTACGACGACCGGGCCGTGGCCCGCCTGGATGGGCGCGAGCTGATGAGGTTCGACTACGAGGGATCGCCGGCCGGAAGGCAGGCCATCCGGTTTGGGGGCCGGGGCGTGCGCCTTTTGTGGGAAAGGGTTGCAATTGAACGCGATATGTATTATGTTCCTGTTAGACGGGGGGGCGACGAAGAACCCGTCTACACGCTGGGCGCAGAGGATTATTTCGTGCTTGGCGACAACAGCCCGGCCAGCAGCGACAGCCGCCTCTGGGACCGGCCGAGCATCCCGGAGGGCAACTTCATCGGCAGGGCATTCTTCGTCTTCTGGCCGGCGCATTACATGCAGTCGCTTTCCGGCGGGCCGGCCCGGAACTGAAGTCTTGCACCCGGCGCCGCGCTGCGGTATCCTGAAGCTTGAAGGGGGAGAGGGCACATGCGCTGGAGCAAGGAGTACACCGCTCTGACTGAGGGGCAGGTCGAGCAGCTCGAAGCTCGCCTGCGCCGCGTTTTCTGGGGTTCGTTCTGCCTGACGGCGCTGCTGGTCATCATGATGATCTTCCTGGCCCCCGACTGGGAAGCCCTGCCTCACGCGTTCCGGTTCTCCTTCCCCGCCATACTGATGTGGTCGCTGCTGGTCACCGCGTACGGGTTCTACTCCCAGACACGCGTCGCTCAGAGCATGCAGGACACCCTGCGGCGGAAAAGCTTCGTGGACGAGGTGACTGGAGTGTTCAACTACCGGTACCTGGGCCTGCGCCTTGCCGAGGAGTCCGAGCGGACCCGGCGTCACGGGGGCCTGACGGCGCTGCTCTACCTGGACCTGGATGGGTTCAAGGAGGTCAACGACCAGTTCGGCCACCAGGTGGGCAATATCGTGCTGGAGCAGCTCGCCACGGCTATGGCGCAGCGGGTGCGCTCCTGCGACGTATTTGGACGCATCGGAGGGGACGAGTTCCTGGTCATCCTTCCTCAGACCGGCCGGCGGGAGGCATACGTGCTGGCCGAGCGGCTGCGCGAGACGGTGGAGAGCTATGTGCTGGAAATCGAGGATCACAGGGTCATTGACTCGATCCGCACCAGCATCGGCGTTGCCGCCTATCCGGTGAACGGGGAAACGATCGACAACGTTGTGACCGCCGCCGACAACGCCGTCTACAAGTCCAAGGAAGCCGGCGGCAACCAGGTCTCGATGGCGGACGAGTTCGTCACCTCCGAGGCGGCCAACGAGCGCATCCTGGACCAGGCCCGGAGGGCCGAGGCGTGAGCGATGACGTGCTTATCTGGCTCGGTTTGGGGCTCATCCTGGCGGGTGTGCTGGGGCTGGCTGTGCGCGTCTATCGAGCTATCGCCCGGCCGCCGGGAGAGGACGTCACGCAGTAGCGGCCCGTCCCCAGGACGCGCTTCCCGTCGGAATGCCCGCCTTTCTGCAGTTCCGTATTGCTCTCCCCCGCGGCCTGTTCGCCGCCCTACGTGGCCGGCTTGCCCCCGGGCGCGCCCGCGTTCTTGAATCCGGCTTGCGCATTGGCGTAAGTTGGCTTGGCCGCTTCTGAAGCATGCCACTCAACCCCGGGGTCCGAGCATGAAGAAACTGCTGCTGTTGCTGCTGGCCGCCGTCGTGGTGGGCATCGTGCTGAGTCGCAAGACGGAGCCTGAGACCGAGCCCGAGAAGGGCGACGAAGACAAGGCCCCGAAGACCGCCCTGGCAGAGCAGCCGCCGCCTCGGCAGGACGCATTGCCCCCTCGGCCTCCCCCGGCCGAGGCTGTGCCGCTGTCAACCCGCGCTTCCGCCCCCGACCCGGGGCAGGAGCAGCCCTCGGCCGAACCGGCAGAGAAGCCCGAGCCGGCTGTCGAGCCGTCCCCGCCAGAGGAGCCGGACCCGCTCAAGCGGGTGGGCATGCTGCTGGAGAAGGGCGACCGGGTCGGCGCCCGCAGCCTGCTGACCGATCTCTACCTGGAGTCCACCGGCGAGCGTGCGGAGAAGGTTCAACGCCTGCTGGACGGGATCAACGCGGACCTCGTTTTCAACCCGCGCTGCATCGAGGGCGCGGAGATACACGTCGTCCAGCCGGGCGAAACGCTGACGAAGATCGCCCGCCACTACGACGTAAACTGGCGCATGCTGGCGCGCATAAACGGCATCTCCCCGGACGGCCTGCTGCGCGCCGGACAACAGCTCAAGGTGCTGCCCGGTAAGACGCACGTCGTCGCGTGGAAGAGCGGGTTCAGGCTCGCCTTGCTGATTGAGGGCTACTACGTGAAGGAGTATCCCATAGGCATCGGCAAAGACGGGCGCACCCCCGTCGGCGAGTTCACCGTGGACAGCATGTTGGTCAAGCCCCGCTGGTATGCGCCGGGCGGCCAGGTGATCGAATACGGCGAGGAAGGGCACCTGCTGGGCGACCGGTGGATCGGTTTCGTGGACGAACCCGGGGCGGCCGGCCTGGGTATCCACGGGACCACCGAGGAAAGCAGCATCGGCACCGAGTGCTCCAACGGCTGCATCCGCCTGACCAACGAGGACGTCGGTGAGCTGTACGACTTCGTGCAGATGGGCACCAAGGTGCTGATCAGGGACTGATCATGTATCGGGAACGGAGCCTGGAGACCTACCTGGCGGACGCGGCCGCGCGCAAACCGGCCCCCGGCGGAGGCAGCGTCAGCGCTGCGGCCGGCGCCCTGGCCGCCGCCATGGGCGAGATGTCCGCCAGCTTCACAGTCGGCAACGAGAAATACGCCGAGGTGGAGCAGGAGGTCGCCGGCATCCTGGAGGAGCTGACCGATCGCCGGGCGGAGCTGCTCACGCTGGTGGACGGGGACGTGCAGGCATACGGCGCCGTGGACGCAGCCTACTCCATGCCCCGCAAGACCGAGGAGCAGAAGGCGGCCCGCAAGCAGGCCATCGGGCGGGCGTTGCGCACGGCCATGGGCGCGCCGCTCGACATCATGCGCCATTGCGCGGGGGTGGCCCGGCTGGCTGACCGCCTGGTCGAGATTGGCAATCGCAACCTGATCACTGATGTGGGCGTCAGCGCCATCATGGCGGAGGCCGCCTGTGCGGCCGCCCGCCTCAACGTCGAGGTGAACCTGAAGTTCCTGAAGGACGCCGGGCTGGCGCGCGAGACCACCGCCGAGATGGACGAACTGAGCCGCGATGTCAGGGCATGTCGAGAGCGCGTCTGCGCCAGGGTTGGCCAGTATCTTTCCCCCTGACGGCGCTCCCGCCGGGAGGCCCGACGTGTTCGAGAGCTGGGACATCGGCCGCAGTGGAGACTGCTGCGCGCGTTGCGCGGCGGAGTTCCCGCAGGGCAGGGCGTTCTTCTCGGCGCTGTCCGAGCACCAGGGCGAGATGAGCCGCACCGACTTCTGTCCCGACTGCTGGGAGGACCTGTGCGCAGAGGGCAGGGGGTTCTTCTGCTTCTGGCGCACCCGCCGGGCCGTCGCCCATGACCGGCCGCAGGTGGACGCGCAGGAGATGCTGGAACTGCTGGACCGGCTCGACCGGCCGACCGACGACCTGCAGAAGGCCATCCTTCGCTTCGTGCTTGCGCTCTACCTGGTGCGGCGCAAGGAGCTGAAGCTGGTCGGCGCGGGCGGCACGGGCCAGCAGGAGACGCTTCTGCTTGAGAAGCGCTCCTCCGGCGAGCGGGTCGAAGTGCACAACCCTCACCTGACCGAGGGGCAGATGCAGGCGGCCGCGGCGCAACTGAACCTGGCCTTCGGCCTGAAGGCCGAGGCTTGAGGTGCGACGGTCGGCGCGCACGCTCGCCTGGCACGGCAGCCCCCTGTGCCGTGCGGCTTTGACCGTCCCGCCTCTGGCCGGGCCCCACGTCTGCTGTTCCCTGCCTTGCTATCCTGGCTCCGGGTGTCTATAATCGCTTTCGAGCGGACCTGGGGAGACACGCCAGTGGGGACTCTGATTTCCGGCCGCGGGGGCTGGTTGTGCCGTTTGGGATTGCTGTGCGTCTGTGCCCTGTCCCTGGCTGTCGGGCCCGCCCGGGCCGAGCAGGCCCCCGAGGCATACATCCTGCGCCTGGACGGGATGATCACCGATGCCTACGCCCAGGCCGTCAGGCGCTATATCGAGCGGGCGAAGGACCGGGGCGCCAAGACGTTCATACTGGAGCTGAACACGCCTGGCGGCACCGTGGATGCCTCAACCGAGCTGGGCGACTACATCTTCCGCCAGGACGAGGTGGAGGTCATCGCCTACATCAACGACCAGGCATACAGCGGCGGGACCATGGTCGCCCTGGCCTGCCGGGAGATCTACATTGATGGCGCCACCGGCCGCATGGGCGACGTCGCGCCCGTCGGGCCTGGCGGGCAGATACAGGGCGAGAAGATACAGGCCGTCATCCGTACCACCATGCTGAACTACGCCCGAGGGCGGGGCTATCCCGAGGCGCTGGTCAAGGCCATGGTCACCAAGGAGCTGGAAGTGCTGCAGGTCACCATGCACGACGATCCCAAACCGCACTACATGACGGGGACGGAGTTCAACGCCCTGGACGAGCAGGAGATGGCCCGTGTCGTTGACAGCAAGGTTGTGGTTGCGGGGACGGAGCTGCTGACGATGCACGCCGACCAGGCAATCGAGTACGGCTTCGCCCGGCAGAAGGTCAGCAGCCGGCAGAACCTCTACGACGTTCTCGGGCTGGACCCGGGCGCGGTCGAGCGGCTTTACCTGACCCCCTCCGAGCGGGTGCTGACCATCCTGGACATGTTCAGCCCCCTGCTGATCGTGGGCGGTTTCCTGCTCCTGTACGTGGAGTTGACCCACCCGGGCTTCGGCCTGCCCGGCATCCTGGGTATCGGCTGCTTCGTGGCGTTTTTCGTAATCAAGTGGACGCTGCACTACGCCCACCTGCTGGAGGTACTGCTGTTTCTGGCCGGGCTGGCGCTGCTTATGGTTGAGGTGTTCCTGATCCCGGGCTTCGGGGTGGTGGGCATCGCCGGCATCATCCTGCTGTTTGTCAGCCTGGTGTTGACGTTCCAGCAGTTCACCGTCCCCCACACGGCAAGTGAGTTCCGGGCGTTCGAGATCAACCTGCTGAAGGTGATCGGGGCGCTGGCGGCCTCGGTGGTCGGCATGGCGCTGATGATACGCTTCCTGCCCTCGCTGCCCGTGTTCGAGCGCATCGTGCATCGGGCGGACCTTGCGACCGCCTTCGCCAGCGAGGGGTTGGAGCGGCGCACCCCCGGCCTGGAGGGGATGGTGGGCGAGGTGGGAGTGGCGCTGACGGCTCTGCGCCCGGCGGGCAGGGCCCTGTTCGGCGACAGGCGCCTGGACGTGGTCACCGAGGGCGATTTCGTGGAAACCGGCCAGCGTATCCAGATACAACAGATCCACGGCAACCGTATTGTGGTTGCGCCTTACGAGGATATCTAAGGTAAAGTCGGAGGAGAGCAGTGGAGTTTACCATCATCATCGGGGTCTTCCTGTGCGGGCTGCTGGCGATGGTTGTGGAGCTGTTCATCCCGGGCGCCGTCATCGGCCTGATTGGCTTCTGCGCCGTCGCGGGGAGCATCATCTTTGCCTTTGCCACCGGCCACAACGTGACCGGCACGGTGCTGGTGGTCTGCGCGCTGGCGTTCGTGCCCGTCTTCTTCGCGATCTGGAAGAGCGTTGCGGGCAAGTACCTGGCGCTCACCACCGATCAGCGTGACTACCGGCCCTCCACCACCGTGGACGAGGCCCTGGTCGGCGTGGAGGGGGTGGCGCTGACCACCTTGCGGCCCAGCGGCATTG
>CAYFVS010000493.1:0-1535 GCA_964346565.1 uncultured candidatus Brocadiaceae bacterium
GTCCGCGCGGGTCTGGTCCGGTTGGACGAAATCGTCCACGCTCACCAGGTTGCGGCGGTGCCGAATAGGGTAGGTTCTGACCTTGTCGAACTCGAGCATGGGGTTTACCCTTGCGGGCAGGGTGGGCTCGTTTACAATGGATTATACGTTCGCGGCGGACGCCGATTCAATGCGGCCCGCCGCGGTGCTGCGGAGCAGGGGGAGCGAACAGGTGAGCCGGAAGGAGACTGTCCTTATCGTGGACGACAAGGAGAGCATGCTGAAGATGCTCTCTCAGCTTCTGTGCGAGCAGTACGCCGTGACGACCTGCGGCTCGGGACAGGAGGCACTGGACCGGCTGAGGTCCGCGCCGGCCGACGTGGTGCTGTCCGACATCCGGATGCCGGACTTGAGCGGGATGGAGCTGCTGCGGACCGTCAAGGAGCAGTCGCCCCACACCGAGGTGATACTTATGACCGCCTACGCGACCGTCAGCCAGGCGGTGGAGGCCGTCAAGGCCGGCGCCTACAACTACCTGACCAAGCCGTTCGAGCCCGACGAGTTGAAGATCGTCCTGGAGAAGGCCCTCGAGCGGAAGGAGCTGCGCGAGGAGGCGGAGATCCTCAAAGAGCAGGTCGAGCGCAGGTACGGCTTCCCGAACATCATCGGCGAGAGCGAGCCGATGGCGCGGGCGTTCGAGCTGGCCCGCAAGGCCGCCGAGACCGACACCACCGTGCTGCTGACCGGGGAGAGCGGCACAGGCAAGGAGATCTTCGCCCGCGCCATCCACTACGCCAGCGACCGACGCAGCCGCCGCTTCGTGGCCATCAACTGCGGCGCCATGCCCAAGGAGCTGATCGAGAGTGAGCTTTTCGGCCACGTCAGGGGTGCCTTCAGCGGCGCCAGCAAGGACAAGCCCGGCCTGTTCATGGAGGCCGACCGCGGCACGCTGCTGCTGGATGAGATAAGTGAGCTGGACCCCGACCTGCAGGTCAAGATAAACCGGGCCATCCAGGAGAAGGAAATCCGCCGCGTCGGCGACACCGAGGACATCCCGGTGGATGTGCGCATAATCGCCTCCTCCAACCGCGACCTGAAGGAGGCCATGAAGGGGGGCCGTTTCCGGGAGGACCTCTATTATCGGCTGGACGTCTTCCCCATCAACCTGCCGCCTCTGCGCGAGCGGCCGGGGGACATCCCCTTGCTGGTGGACCACTTCCTGCGCCAGTTCGCCGGCACCGAGGCCGACCGCTACGAGCTGGAGCCGGCCGCGATGGAGGTGCTGTTGAACCACCAATGGCCCGGCAACGTGCGCGAGCTGCAGAACGCCATCGAGCGGGCCGTGGTGCTCAGCGACGGCTACACGATCAAGCCCTCTTTGTTCCCGTTCATCGAGGCCGAGTCCGCTGACGGGCTGCCGAGCGTGGCGTCCGTGCTGCGCCTGTCCTACCGGGAGGCGATGGACCGGATGGGCGAGGAGTGTCGCCGGCAGTACCTGGTGGGCGTGTTGAAGCGGTGCGACGGCAACGTGACGCGCGCCGCCGAGCACGCAGGCA
>CAYFVS010000494.1:0-3027 GCA_964346565.1 uncultured candidatus Brocadiaceae bacterium
ACGCCTGCGATACGTAACGAAAGAGGACGATGACCGCGACGGTGGTCAGGGCATGAAGTAGTCGAGTTACGAGAGACCGGTCTGGCCGCTATCTCTAGCCCTTTTGACACTAAGTGTCGTTAGTGCGCAAAGAATCCCTAGCTCTTGAGGATTGGTTCACCCATCATCTCTCCCGGGCTTGACAGCGTTGCTCCTTTTGCGCACGATTAGCCCGTTCAGCGCTTGGCCTAGCGCAGATGGAGGCGGGCAATGCTAAGTCCGTATACGGTTCTCGATCTGACGGACGACCGCGGCGAGCTAGCGGGCATGGTGCTGGGCGACCTAGGGGCCGACGTCATCAAGGTCGAGCCGCCGGACGGCTCGACCAGCCGGCGGATGGGACCATTCCTCGAGGACGCTTCCGAGTCTGAGCGCAGCCTGCGTTTCTTCGCCTTCAACCGCAATAAGCGGGGGATCACCCTGGACCTGGTGGCAGAATCGGGCCGCACCGCGCTACTCCGTCTGGTTGAGAAGGCTGACTTCCTTATCGAATCGGGGCGGCCCGGCGAGATGGATGAGTCAGGCATGGGCTTCGAGGCCCTGCGCCAGATCAACCCGCGCCTAGTCTACGTAGCCATCACCGCTTTCGGGCAGGACGGACCTCACGCCGACCTCGCGGCCAACGACCTGACGCTCGCGGCTATGGGTGGATCGATGAGCCTCCAGGGAGTTCCAAGCCGGCCGCCCGTGCGAATCACGGTGCCGCAGGTGTGGCTCCAAGCCTCGGCGGAGGCCGCCGTGGCCGCTCTGACTGCGCACGCTCGCATGCTGCGGACTGGTGAAGCTCAGTTCGTGGACGTCGCCGCTCAGACCGCCATGGTCTGGACCATGTTGAACGCAATGGTCGCTCACGCCATCCAGGGTGTGGACTTCAACCGCGCGGGATCCATGCTCCAACTCGGCACCATTTCCCTGCCCCTGGTGTTCGAGTGCTCCGACGGCCACGCGGTGCTACTGCTCAACGGCGCTATGCTGGCGAAGAAGGTGCACTGGCTGGTGGAGGATGGCGTGGTGCCCGAGGAGTGGATTGAGGGCGAGGACTGGCAAACATATGACGTCCGCCTAATACAGCAGCAGCCCCTGCGCTACGGCATCGAGGAGGTTCTGGATGCTGAGCGGCGCTACGCCCGGCGGCACACCAAGCGGGAGCTGCTGGAGCGCGGGCTGCGGGAGGGCGTCACCATAGCGCCCGTGAACACCGTGGAGGACGTGGCTCGCTTCCGTCATCTGGAAGAGCGCGGCTACTGGCTTACGGCGCCGCTACCTGACGGCCGCCGGGTGCCCGTGCCTGGTGTCTTCGCTCGCCTGACGGAGACGCCGATGACGGTTCGCCGCTGGGCGCCCAAGCTGGGCGAGCACAACGACGAGATTCTGCGCGAAACCTCGGTCTCTCCTCCTGAGAGACCGCCGCTGCCAGCGGAGCAGGGGCGGCATAGGGGAGCAGAGATGTCAGAGCAGCTGCCGTTCGACGGGATCAAGGTCGCCGACTTCTCCTGGATCGGAGTGGGTCCCATCACCACCAAGTACCTGGCGGACCACGGCGCGACGGTTGTCCGGGTGGAGACGGAGAGGCCACCGGACCGCCTTCGTGCTTCCGGGCCCTTCAAGGACGGCGTGCCAGGCGCCAACCGGTCTCAGTTCTTCGGCGACTTCAACACCTCCAAGCTCAGCCTGTCGCTGAACCTGAAGAACCGGGCGGCGGTCGCCGTCGCCCGCCGCCTCATTGCCTGGGCCGACCTTTACATCGAGAGCTTCACCCCCGGCACGGTGGACGATCTGGGCATCGGCTACCAGACCGCGCGCTCTCTGAACCCCTCCATCATCATGGCCAGCACTTGCCTCATGGGCCAGAGCGGTCCCGCCGCAGCTTTCGCTGGCTACGGATATCACGCGGGCGCCATCGCCGGCTACTATGAGGTGCTCGGCTGGCCGGACCTGCCCCCGGACGCTCCCTGGACAGCCTACACCGATACCATTGCTCCCCGCTTTCTGGCGGCGACTGTAATGGCCGCTCTTGACCACCGGCGAAGGACGGGCCAGGGCCAGCACATAGACGCCGCCCAGATGGAGATAGCCCTGCATTTTCTTGCGCCCCAGATTATCGACTACAACGTCAGCGGTCGGGTGGTGACCCGAGCCGGCAACCGGTCGGAGACGATGGCCCCCCACGGCGCCTACCCTTGCAGCGGCGACGATCAGTGGTGCGCCATCGCGGTGGAGACTGATGAACAGTGGAATGCGTTGCGTCGTGTGATGGGCGACCCGGACTGGGCCGACAATAGCGGATTCCGAACAGCGGAGGGGCGTCTCAGCCACCAGGAGGAGATCGATCGCCATCTCGGCGAGTGGACGAGCAGCAGGTCAGCGCAGGAGGTGATGGAGATCCTCCAATCGGCGGGCGTACCAGCAGGAATGGTGCAGCGAAGCAGCGACCTGCTGCGGGACCCGCAACTGGCCCACCGAGGCTTCTTCCACTACATGGACCACCCGGAGATGGGCAACATCCCCTACACTGGGCACCAGTTCCGCATTCGGGGCCACGACAGTGGGCCGCGCTTCCCGGCGCCTCTCCTGGGCCAGCACAGCGAACTCGTCATGCGCGAAATCCTGGGCATGACAGACGAGGAGATCGCGGAGGTGCTCGCAGCCGGGGCGATAGCCTAGGCCCAGAGTTTCTGTCTGTAAACCGAGGAGAGGCGTCGCGGCGGCCCGGAAAAGTCTGACGGGCTTACAACGTGTAAGAGGCAACAGGGCAGCGGTGCACACTAAGACTTCATAGTGTGGGTGACAGCGAAGCGGTTTCGAACAAGGCTCACGTTGTGTGAAAAGAGATGCAGCCTTTCGAAGGCCCTACTCCCCTATGATCTGCACCACGATGTCACGCTCGCGGGGGCGGTTGTCGAAGTCCACGTAGATGATCTGCTGCCATGTCACCAGAGTCAGACGCTGGCCGATGAAGGGGACGGAGAGCGAGGGACCCAGGAGAGC
>CAYFVS010000495.1:0-5579 GCA_964346565.1 uncultured candidatus Brocadiaceae bacterium
AGCCGTTCTTCCTCTCGATGGGGTTCGTCGAGACCCACCGGGACTTCCCCGAGCCAGCCTGTGACTGCCCGGAGACCGACCCCCGCTGCGCCCGGCCGCCCGGGCCGATTCCCGCCACCGCGGAGACGTGCCGCGACGTGGCCGGCTTCAACACGGTGGCCCGGACGCTGGACGCGAAGATGGGCGTGGTGCTGGAGGCGCTGGATCAGGCCGGCATGGCGGACCGCACACTGGTGCTCTGCACGACCGACCACGGCATCGCTTTCCCGCGCATGAAGTGCAACCTGCACGACAGCGGCATCGGCGTCATGCTGATGCTGCGGGGGCCGGGCGTCCCGGCCGGACGGGCCGTGCATGGCATGGTCAGCCACATTGACCTGTTCCCCACGCTCTGTGAGCATCTGGAGATCGAGCCGCCCGACTGGCTGCAGGGGGTCTCCCTGATGCCGCTGGTGCGCGGGGAGGCGGAGGAGGTGCGGGAGGAGCTGTTCGCCGAGGTCAACTACCACGCGGCCTACGAGCCGATGCGCTGTGTGCGCACGCGGCGCTGGAAGTACATCCGACGTTTCGAGGAGCGGAGCGGCCCCGTACTGCCCAACTGCGACGACAGCCCGAGCAAAGACCTGTGGCTGGAGCACGGATGGGCGCAGGAGGCGCCCGGCGAGGAGGGGCTCTACGACCTGGTCTTCGACCCGCACGAGGCCCACAACCTGGCCGGCGGCGCGCGGCACGAGGGCGTCCTGGCCGAGATGCGCGGGCGGCTGGAGCGCTGGATGCGCCAGACCGACGACCCGCTGCTGGAAGGGCCGGTGCCTGCTCCGAAGGGAGCGCGTGTCAACGATCCGGACGACATGTCACCCAACGATCCTGTTCAGCCCGCCTGAGTGCGAGGGGGCAGAGCACATGACAGAGCCCACGAGCGAAGCCGAACGGCGACACCAGGAGCTGGCGGACGCGGCCACGGTGGCCTCCCAGCGGGGCAAGGAGCTCGCCGGCCGGGACCCCCATCGGTTGGCCTACCACTTCATGCCGCCGTCCGGCTGGATAAACGATCCGAACGGCCTCATCCAGTGGCAGGGGCAGTACCACCTGTTCTACCAGCACAATCCCTACGTCCCCGATTGGGGCCGGATGTACTGGGGCCACGCCGTCAGCGGGGACCTGGTCCACTGGCGCCACCTGCCCGTGGCGCTGGCACCCAGCGAGCCGTACGAGGGCGGTGGTGGATGCTTCTCCGGCAGCGCAGTGGACGACGACGGCACGCTGAGTCTGCTCTACACCGGCAGCGGGCCGGAGCGGCAGGTGCAGTGCCTGGCGTGCAGCGACGACGGCGTGGAGTTCGTCAAGTACTCCGGCAACCCCGTCATATCGGAGCCCCCGGCGGACGGCTCGCCGGAGGACTTCCGCGACCCGAAGGTCTGGCGGCACGATGGCACCTGGCACATGGTGGCCGGCACCCGCAAAGCTGGCCGGGGCAGGGCGCTGCTTTACCGCTCGGACGATCTGCGGGACTGGCGCTACGGGGGCATCCTCGCCGAGAGCGACGGCACCCAGGGCAGCATGTGGGAGTGCCCGGACCTGTTCCCCCTGGGCGACGGGCACGCACTGGTCTTCTCGCCCATCGGCGTGGAGCGCCGCAAGGCAGTCTGCCTGCTTGGCAAGATGGACTACGGGACCGGACGGTTCACCGCCGGCCGGCAGCGCGACGTGGACCACGGACCGGCCTTCTACGCGCCGCAAACGTTCGCAGACGACCGGGGCCGGCGCATCATGTTCGGCTGGATGGTCGCGTCCTGGGAGGAAAGGCCCACCAGCGACTATGGCTGGGAGGGCGCACAGACGCTGCCCCGGCTGGTGGAATCCGGCCCGGACGGGGGCGTGCGCTTCCGGCCCGTGCCGGAGCTGGAGCGTCTCCGGGGCGAGTATCGCCGGGTGGATGGAGCGGAACTCGACGGGGAGATCCCTCTGCCGGACGTCGCGGGCGATTCGCTGGAATTGCTGGCCGAGTTCGCTCCCGGCGACGGGGGCGAGTGCGGCCTGAGTGTGCGGTGCAATCCCGCCGGGGACGAGCGGACGGACATCATCTACAACGCTAAGGAGGGCGCTCTCCGGGTGGACGCCCGCCGCTCGGGCCGGGTGGACGGTGGCCTCGCCGCGGCTCCGCTGCCCGTGGCGGCCGACGGGCTTCTGCGGCTGCACGTGTTCGTGGACCGCTCCAGCGTGGAGGTCTTCGGCGGCGACGGGCGGGTGGTGCTGTCCCATCGGATCTACCCCGGGCCGGAGAGCCTCCGCGTGCGCCTGACGGGGCGGGGCGCGTCGTTGCGGCACCTGGATGCGTGGGAACTCGAACCGGTGTGGTGACTGACCCGTGCAGCGGGAAGGGCCGGCGGAGATGGATGTCACCGTGGACTTCGGCAGCGAGACCGGTGAGCTGCGCCACTTCTGGCGAAGCACCGGCTTCACGCCGGCGAAATGGCTGCTGGACGACGACATGCAGGCGGCGCTGGCCTACGCCGGCTCAGTGCCCCGGGCCGGCATCGGGTTTGTGCGCATCCACTACCTGCTCGACCTGGCCGGGGGCCGGGACGTCGGGCGAGAAGGCGCGCGCTACAACTGGTCGCGGCTCGACGCCGGCCTGGACGTGCTCGCGAGAAGCGGGCTGAAGCCCTTCTTCGAGCTGATGGGCAATCCTGCCGGCGCCTTCAATGACTTCACTGACCAGGCGCAACTTGAGGCGTGGCGCCGGGTGGTGTGCGATCTGGCGGAGCACCTCGTGGCCCGCTACGGGCGGGAGGAGGTGCGTAGCTGGTACTTCGAGTCCTGGAACGAGCCGGACATCGGGTTCGGCTGGAAGCAGTGGGCGGACGACCCGGAGCCGTTCTGCCGCTACTACGATGCCTGCGCGGCCGGCCTGGCTGACGCCGACCCGTGCCTGCGCCTGGGCGGGCCGGGCACCTGTGGGACCCTTTCAGAGCTGTTCAGGCGCTTCCTGACTCACTGTGACGAGGGCGTCAACAGCCTGACCGGGGGAGCACGCGTGCCGCTGGAGTTCATCTCCGTGCACGAGAAGGGCGCGAAGTCCTGCGACGAGGACCTGACCCCGGACAGCCTGGGCATCTGCCGCCGCGAGGCGCGCATCATCGAATACGTCCGCCGGGAGCACCCCGGCCTGGCCGACGTGCCGTTCATGAACAACGAGTGCGACCCGCAGACCGGGTGGGGCCGGGTCCACACCTGGCGCGCGCGGCCCTACTACGCCGCCATCGCCGCGAAGATAATCCATCAGCACGTCCGCGAGCTGGCCGACGGGATGGGCGTGGACTACGGCCTGCTGAGCAATGACAACGGCTTCCTGGGCACCTGGGGGCACCGGACGCTGGTGGCCCGGTTCGGCGAGGGCGACCGCTTCTGGCTCGTCAAGAAGCCCATTTTGAACCTGATGGTCCTGCTTGCCATGCTCGGGGAACGGCGCGTCGAAGTGCGCCAGAGCCCGGACAGCGACCACCTGGGCGCGCTGGCTACCGGCGACGATGGTGGTCAGCTCGCCGTGCTGCTCTACCACAGCGCCGACCGGATCACCTCCTCCGGCTCCGAGCGCGTGCGGCTGGCGCTTGAGAGGGTGCCGTTCGGGGCGGCCGTGCTGGCGCACTACCGGCTGGACGAGGGCCACGGCGATCCCTGCGTCCGGTGGGAGCAGTCGGGCGCGCCCTACGATCTGTCGCCCGAGCAGTTCGGCGCCTTGCAGGAGTGCCAGGAGCCGCCGCTGCTGGAAGCGCCCCGGCAGGTGGAGCCGGAGGGCGGACGTCTGGAGCTGGAGTTCGACCTGCCGCTGCCGGCGGTCAGCCTGGTACTCCTGACGCCGAAGCCGGACGCGGCGCCCGGGCGGGTCGAGGGCCTGCGGGCGGAGCACTACGCCGGGCAGCACAGCGAGCAGCAGGTGATGCTCCGCTGGCGGGACGTTGCGTCTTGTGCGGTGCGGTCCTACGAGGTGCTGCACGACGGCGAGCGCGTCAACGGGCCGGATCTCATCTGCACGGGCTGGATGGACGCACGTCGCGAGGCCGGCACGGGCGAGTACAGCGTTCGGGCGGTGGACTGGTGGGGCAGGGCGGGCGAGCCGTCGGAGGCGCTCTTGCTCGACTGAAAGGCGGGGAGGCTACTCGGCGGCGGCGACGCGCAGGCGGTTCGTAGCGCGGGAGAGTGCGGCCCGGGCGCGGGCCATGTCTATCTCCTCAGCCCGCTTCCTCAGGCGCTCCTCGGCTCGCCGGCGGGCCGCACGGGCGCGCTCGACGTCTATCTCCGCCGCCTTCTCGGCCGTGTCCGCCAGGATGGTCACGGTGTCCTCGAGCACTTCGGCGAAACCGCCGCTGGTGGCCAGCCGGACGGAACCGCCGTCCCCGTCCACTCGGATGCGCCCCACCTTGATGCTGCACACCATGGCGTTGTGGCGGGGCAGGATGCCCAGTTCGCCGTTGTCGGCCGGCAGCAGGACGTGCTCCACGTCGTCCCGTTCCAGCACGGCCCGCTCGGGTGTGATGACCCTGACCTGCACGGAAGAGCCTTTATCCGTTTGCGCCGTTGCTTCTACTCTCCGAATGGGTAGGCACGGCGTCTCGCCGCGCCTGGTCCGGCGGGACGCCGGACCTACCCAACCTGTCAAAGCTCCTCTGCTTTCTGCCTCGCGTCCTCGAAGGTGCCGACCATGTAGAACGCCTGCTCGGGCAGTTGGTCGCCCTCGCCGTCCAGGATCGCCTTGAAGCCGGCGACGGCGTCCTCGCGGCTCACGTAAACGCCCGGGCGCCCGGTGAACTGCTCGGCGACGAAGAACGGCTGGGACAGGAAGTTGCGGATGCGCCGGGCCCGCCGCACCACCACCTGGTCCTCCTCGCTCAGCTCCTCCATGCCCAGGATGGCGATGATGTCCTGCAGATCCTTGAACCGCTGCAGGATGCGCTTGGTCTCCTGGGCTATCTCGTAGTGCTCCCGGCCTACCACCCGGGGTTCGAGCACGCGCGAGGTGGACATCAGGGGGTCAACCGCCGGGTATAGCCCCTGGCTGGCCAGCTCGCGGGTCAGGAAGACGGTGGCGTCCAGATGCGCGTAGGTGGCGGCCGGGGCGGGGTCCGTGAAGTCGTCGGCGGGCACGTAGATCGCCTGCACGCTGGTGATGGAGCCGGTCTTGGTGCTGGTGACGCGCTCCTGAAGTTCGCCCATCTCGGTGCCCAGGGTCGGCTGGTAGCCCACGGCCGACGGCAGCCGGCCCAGCAGGGCGCTGACTTCGCTGCCGGCCTGGACGAAGCGGAAGATGTTGTCCACGAAGTGCAGCACGTCTCCGCCCATCTTATCCCGGAAATACTCCGCCACCGACAAAGCGGCCAGCCCCACGCGGAACCGGGCGCCGGGCGGCTCGTTCATCTGGCCGTAGATCAGCGCGCACTTGTCCAGCACGCCGCTTTCCTTCATCTCCAGCCACAGTTCGTTGCCCTCGCGGGTGCGCTCGCCCACTCCGCTGAACACGCTGCGGCCGCCGTGCTCGATGGCGATGTTGCGGATCAGCTCCCGCTGGATGACCGTCTTGC